>CAIKFU010000117.1 GCA_903826775.1 uncultured beta proteobacterium
CTGGGATGCGGATACGATTTATAAAATTCCTGAAATGCTTCATGCCCAAGGCACCGATGATTTAATTTGTCGAGAATTGGGAATTCAAGCCAAACCAGCGGATTTATCAGTTTGGGCCAATCTTGTCTATGAATTGGAAAATCCTCAGCATGAAGTCCTAATTGGCATGGTTGGTAAATATGTTGAATTAACCGAATCTTACAAATCGCTTATCGAAGCACTACGCCATGCGGGTATCCACAACCACACTAGAGTGAATATTCGATATATTGATTCCGAACAAATAGAAAAGGATGGTGTGGAATGCCTAAAAAATTTAGACGCCATTCTTGTTCCTGGCGGCTTTGGAAAACGTGGCACTGAAGGAAAAATTGCCGCAATTCGCTATTCCAGGGAAAATAAAATTCCTTACCTAGGAATTTGCCTAGGCATGCAATTAGCCGTAATTGAATTTGCTCGCAATGTTGCGAATATTAATAATGCAAACAGTACTGAATTCGAACCGGATACGGACAATCCGGTTGTTGCGCTAATAACCGAATGGTTGGATCGCGAAGGGCGCATTGAAAAACGTGCCATAGATTCTGACTTGGGTGGGACGATGCGATTGGGGTCCCAAAGTTGCCCTGTAAAAGCCGGAACATTAGCCCACAAGATATATGGCTCAGAAGTTAATGAACGGCATCGTCATCGATTTGAAGTAAATAATGTGTATGTACCCCGCTTAGAAAAATCTGGGTTAATCATTTCTGCTAGAACTCCAAATGAGTCCTTGCCTGAAATGATGGAGTTGCCTGCGTCTATGCACCCTTGGTTCTTTGGTGTTCAGTTTCACCCTGAATTTACTTCCACGCCTCGAGATGGCCACCCTTTATTTTCCGCATTCGTAAAGGCCGCCTTAATAAATCATGGTGCCTATTTAAAAGCACTAGCTTAATCAGCAAGGAATAATCGAAATGAAACTTTGTGGATTTGACATTGGTCTTCAAAATCGATTTTTTCTAATCGCTGGACCATGCGTCATTGAGTCGGAGCAGTCTGCCTTGGATATAGCAGGTGAACTAAAAGAAATCACCAGTTCATTGCAAATTCCATTTATTTATAAATCTTCATTTGATAAAGCCAACAGATCTTCCGGAAACTCATTTCGTGGCCTAGGCATGAGTAGGGGGTTAGAAATCTTGGCAAAGGTTAAGAAAGAAATCGGCGTTCCTGTATTAACGGATGTTCATGACATTAATGACATTGAAGCGGTTGCTAATGTAGTGGATGTATTGCAAACCCCGGCCTTCCTTTGCCGTCAGACCGATTTCATTCGAGCTTGCGCTCAAAGTGGTAAACCTGTGAATTTTAAAAAAGGGCAGTTTCTTTCGCCGCATGAAATGCTGAATGTCATAGAAAAGGCTCGAAATGCTGCAGCAGAAATCAATTTACCAGATCAGTTTATGGTTTGTGAGCGAGGCGCCTCCTTTGGATATAACAATCTAGTTTCCGACATGCGGAGCTTGGCCATCCTGCGAGAAACTAACGCGCCTGTAGTATTCGATGCGACACATTCGGTGCAGCTTCCGGGTGGTCATGGTGATAGCAGCGGAGGACAGCGTGAATTTGTCCCCGTATTGGCTCGTGCTGCAGTCGCGGTAGGTATCAGCGGGCTATTTATGGAAACCCATCCAGATCCATCGAAAGCTCTATCCGATGGGCCCAATGCTGTACCTTTAAATCGCATGAAGGAACTGCTTCAATCCTTGCTGGCCATAGATATGGTTATCAAAAAGGATGGGGTATTTTTGGAAAGAAATCTTTAACATAGTTAATTGTATTTTTATTTATATTCGTTTCTAGGAGAGCATGTATGAGCGCTATTGTTGACATTATCGGTAGAGAAGTTTTAGATTCACGTGGCAATCCCACTGTTGAGTGCGATGTATTGCTTGAATCTGGCGTAATGGGAAGGGCTGCTGTGCCTTCAGGCGCATCTACAGGCTCACGAGAGGCAATTGAATTACGTGATGACGATAAGAATCGATACCTTGGAAAGGGAGTTCTGAAGGCTGTTCAGAACATCAATATTGAAATAGCTGAATCGATCATGGGATTGGACGCAAGTGAGCAAGCCTTTTTAGATAGAACCCTGATTGAGTTGGATGGAACCCACAACAAAGCACGCTTAGGGGCTAATGCCACCTTGGCCGTTTCCATGGCCGTTGCCCGTGCTGCAGCCGAGGAAGCTGGATTGCCTTTATATCGGTATTTTGGTGGTTCTGGTGGAATGCAATTACCCGTTCCAATGATGAACATTGTGAATGGTGGTGCGCACGCAAACAATAGTCTTGATATACAAGAATTTATGATCATGCCGGTTGGGGCTGAAAACTTCCGCGAAGCCCTACGTTGCGGCGCAGAAATTTTTCATGCACTGAAGAAAATCCTAAGTCAGCAGGGCATGCCAACCTCAGTTGGCGACGAAGGTGGATTTGCACCAAATTTTAAAAGCAATCACGAATGCCTTCAAACCATCCTCAACGCAATTGAACAAGCGGGATATCAAGCGGGTGAAGATGTTTTACTGGCGCTTGATTGCGCTGCGAGTGAATTTTATAAAGACGGCAAATACCATCTATCAGGCGAGGGTTTGCAATTAACTTCAAGTGAATTCTCTGATTACCTTGGCCAATTGGCCGACAAGTTTCCCATTGTCTCCATCGAGGATGGGATGCACGAAAGCGATTGGGATGGCTGGGCTGACCTTACAAACAAATTAGGCAAAAAAATTCAACTGGTTGGAGATGATTTATTTGTAACCAATACGCGCATATTGAAAGAGGGAATAGAAAAGGGCATTGCAAACTCAATCCTAATAAAAATTAATCAAATCGGCACTTTGACAGAAACCTTTGCAGCTATTGAGATGGCAAAACGTGCTAGTTACACAGCCGTAATATCACACCGCTCAGGGGAAACTGAAGATAGCACTATTGCAGATATCGCAGTCGGAACAAATGCAGGACAAATTAAGACCGGCTCTCTTTCTCGTTCAGACCGCATTGCAAAATACAACCAGTTACTCCGCATTGAAGAAGACTTGGGTGATGTAGCAACATATCCAGGAAAATCGGTTTTTTACAACTTAAAGCGCTAACACTCTAATCTGGCGAAGCTTTATGCGCATTGTGATTTACTCTCTATTTATTTTGCTGATCGCAATTCAGTACCCCCTTTGGCTTGGCAAAGGGGGTTGGCTAAAGGTGTACGAAATGGAGCGCCAACTTGAGTCCCAAGAAGCAAAAAATCAGGCCTTGACCCTACGAAATCTGAAGTTATTTGGGGATACAAAGGATTTGAAAGAAGGAACTAGAGCAATTGAGGAGCGCGCTAGAACAGAGCACGGAATGATTAAGGAGGGGGAGTATTTTGTGCAAATATTGCCCCTAGAAAAACCAGCTACTTCGCTCAATATTGTCGATGGAGAAAAACAAATCACAAGTAAAAGAGCAAATTAAGTTCGAATCAATGCCCGCTTGATGGTGGTTGCGTCGCATCACTTAGTAAATCCGTTGCAAATACTTGACGGCAATCAACCGCATCAAAATGATAGGTTTTCCCGCAAAACTCACAACAAGATTCAACTTCGCCACGTTCGGCAACAATACTTTTTACTTCCTCTTCGCCCAGCATGCGTAAGATATCGGCGACTTTTTGTCTTGAGCAACGACAGGAGAACTTAATCACTCGAGGAGGAAAGCTCCGAACACCGTACTCATTGGACTCTTGTAAAAATAAACGACGCAATATTTTCTCTGGCTCAAGAGTTAATAGTTCGGCATTGCTGACGGTATCGCCTAATATTTGAATACGATTCCAGCCCTCTAACGCAATTTGAGGGTCAAGATGAGCATGCCCGCCAGAATTTGGAAGTCTTTGTAGCAACAATCCACCAATATTTGTAGTATTGGAGGCGAGCCAAATACGAGTATCAAGCTGTTCGGAATTTTTCATGTAAAGCATGATGGCTTCAGACACGCTAGTTACGGGTTTAACCACGAAACCATCGTCATCTTTTAATGCTACGATTCCTTGATATGGGGCCTGGCTTGAATGACGAGTTGCTGGATCTAGGGTGATTACAAGGCGTCCAGAATGGTTTGCGTCAAGGAGGTCTCCCAAGCTTGCTGAATCCAAAATCTCTGATGGAGTAACCGAAAGCTTTACGGTTGCACGGATTGTTAAATCGGTTTTGCATTCGACCACCAGCAGCTGAATTGGGCCATTGCTTTGTGCTTGAATAATTAGAGTGCCATCAAATTTAAGGCTTGCACTAAGAAGGGTTGCCGCCGCTACAAAATCACCCAATACTTGACGTACAGCAGGAGGGTAATTCCGATGAGCCAATACGTCCTTCCAAGCTGTGCCAATGGAAACAATCTCCCCTCTGACAGGGGCTCCATCACACATAAATATTAATAGTTCATTCATGATCAAAGTATCCACTTTTTTGACTAAATTGGCATGAAATCAACTGAACTGAGATAATATGACCCATGCATATTCGTACTCGTTTCGCCCCTAGTCCCACGGGCTTTATACATTTGGGAAATCTACGTAGCGCCTTATATCCATGGGCATTTGCCCGTCATAATAAAGGCGACTTCATCCTTCGTATCGAAGATACCGATCAAGAGCGGTCTAGTCTAGAAGCTGTCGAGGTCATTCTGGAAGGAATGGCTTGGCTTGGCATGGACGTTGATGAGGGCCCCATCTATCAAATGCAACGAATTGATCGATATCGCCAAGTTATTGAGCAAATGCTTGAAAAGGGATTGGCCTACCCTTGCTATATGGCCGAGGAGGAGCTAAACGCATTGCGCGATAGGCAGATGGTCAACAAGGAAAAGCCTCGCTATAACGGCTTATGGCGCCCAGAGGCGGGGAAAATCTTGCCAAATATACCTGAAGGTGTATCCCCGGTAATTCGCTTTAAAAACCCTTTAACAGGGACTGTTTCGTGGAATGATGCTGTTAAAGGGGTGATAGAAATTAGCAATGAAGAGCTGGATGATCTCGTGATTGCCCGCACAGATGGAACGCCGACTTACAATTTTTGCGTAGTAATTGATGACTTGGATATGAAAATAACCCATGTTATCCGAGGTGATGATCATGTAAACAATACACCGCGCCAGATTAATATTATGAAAGCTCTGGAAGGAATTCCCCCAATCTATGCCCACTTGCCAACTGTCCTGAACGAGGCAGGGGAGAAAATGAGCAAACGTAATGGAGCAATGAGTGTTCGTGATTACCAGAAGGCCGGCTTTTTGCCAGAGGCGATTCTAAATTACCTGGCTAGACTTGGTTGGTCTCATGGAGACGCTGAAATATTTACTTGCCAACAATTTGTTGATTGGTTTGATCTGGAGCATTTAGGACGATCTCCTGCTCAACATAATCAGGAAAAACTCATTTGGCTGAATCATCACTATATACAAAATGCTGATCCTAAAAAACTGGCTGAATTGGTAAGGCCTTTTGCGGAAGAGCTTGGTATTGACACTCGCAGTGGGCCTGATTTTGTTGAGGTAACAGCATTATTAAAAGATCGCGCAAATACTCTTATCGAAATTGCTGAAGCTGCAAAATTATTCTATTTGCCCGCACCAGAACATAGCCCCGAACTTCTTCATGCGAATATCCCAGAATCCATAAGGCCAGCATTGAAGGACCTTGTAGATGCGCTTTCCTCATGCGAGGCTAGCAAACACGCGTATGGGGCGCTATTTAAGCAAATATTGGCTAAATACCAACTTAAAATGCCAGCCTTAGCAATGCCAGTACGATATGCGCTGTTTGCCACCACCCAAACCCCTGGAATCGATTCTGTATTACTTGTACTTGGGAAAGACGAGAGTTTAAGTCGCTTATCTAAGGTTCTTGCATAAGCAATTTGCGAACCCGTTGAAAAATAGGATAAAATCTTGGATTGTTTTGGATGTCTTGTGCTTTTTTGAAGTTGGCTTTATGAGATTTGGGGGTATAGCTCAGCTGGGAGAGCGCTTGCATGGCATGCAAGAGGTCAGCGGTTCGATCCCGCTTATCTCCACCAAACAATGCTTTAGCTAGGTCCCCATCGTCTAGAGGCCTAGGACATCACCCTTTCACGGTGAGTACGGGGGTTCGAATCCCCCTGGGGACGCCAGATTTATGGTTGTTTTGTATTAGCAGTAATTTGGAGCGGTAGTTCAGTTGGTTAGAATATCGGCCTGTCACGCCGAGGGTCGCGGGTTCGAGTCCCGTCCGCTCCGCCAATCGCAACCCCAAGTAATGAATTTACTTGGGGTTTTATTTTATATTTACATGCCTAATTTTTTAAGGTGACAAATCAATAAGGTATGCAAATTTAGTGAAATAGCCGTGGATTGAAGATCATTGCAAAAATGAACCTAAACCACGATTTTTTTAATATTGCTTTACTAAATTGGGTTTATAGATACCGCTCAAATGTCTTGAATTTAATATGCCGGATTTCGAAATTACTTGAAAATCTCTTTAACAATAAGATGGAGTAGCATTGAACCAAGAATAGGTTGTTTTAGAGCATAAAATTAACCTAATTAAGTTGGCATTTGGTTTAAAGGATAACGAATGCAATGTGTTGATAATTTTAGGTTGCAATTAGGCAAAAAGGAAGTTGTGCCTATAGTGATCGGTGGAATGGGTGTTGATATTTCAACGGCCGAACTCGCACTGGAGGCGGCTCGACTTGGTGGCATTGGCCATATATCTGACGCAATGGTACCAGACGTATCAGATAAACGCTTTAATACCACTTTTGTTAAAGACAAAACAAAATTTTACAAAGTAAATATTCCCAATCCCGATAAGTCAATTATTCAGTTTGACCTAGGACTTTTAGCGGAGGCAACAAATTTACACGTTGGCGCCACGATGGAAGCCAAGCGGGGCGACGGTCTAGTCTTTGTCAACTGCATGGAAAAACTTACCATGAATGCTCCTCGCGAGACATTGCAGGTTCGGATGTCATCAGCGCTAGATTCAGGCATCGACGGGATTACATTGAGCGCAGGTTTGCATTTGGGTTCTTTTGCATTAATTGAGAATCACCCTAGATTTCGAGATGCCTTTCTAGGGATCATCGTGTCATCCGTTCGAGCACTTCAAATCTTCCTGCGAAAAAATGCCAAATTAAACCGCTTACCAGATTACATTATTGTAGAGGGGCCATTGGCTGGCGGGCATCTTGGCTTTGGGAGCGACTGGGCGGAACACGACTTGGCGACAATTATTGCTGAAGTGGTTCAATATCTTAAAAAAGAAAATTTAAATATTCCAATCATTGCAGCCGGAGGCATCTTTACGGGAACGGATGCTGTTTCATTTCTTGAAAGCGGTTCTTCTGCAGATCAGGTGGCTACACGCTTCACCGTAGCGAATGAATGCGGCTTACCTTCAGATGTAAAACAGGAATACTTTAAAGCCAGTGAAAAGGATATTGAGGTTAATACCATTTCCCCAACTGGATATCCCATGAGGATGTTAAAAAGCTCGCCTGCTATAGGCTCAGGCATTAGACCGGGTTGCGAGTCTTATGGATATCTCCTAGATGGAAACGGTAGTTGCGCATACATAACAGCCTACAACCGGGAACTTGTCTTCCATCCTGATGGGAAAAATATTTCCGTATTAGATAAAACCTGCTTATGCACACATATGAGCAATTTTAAGTGTTGGACTTGTGGGCAATACACATACCGGTTAAAAGATACCTCAATTAAATTGGAAGACGGAACTTATCAAACCCTTAGTGCAGAGCACATCTTTAAGGATTACCAGTACAGTGTTGACCAAAAGGTGGCTTTACCAAGCAAGGCCTAGGTCCTTAAGCGCAATGGTTTTGTCTTGGTGGTCATGTAATAGTTACTCAAGATATTATCTTGATCTAAGTTGGTATTTAAAAAGCGAGAGACTTCATTTAAAACCGTTTCTCGCTCATTATCAACAGTAACGATGTGATACGAATTTCCAAGCCAAATAATTCTTCGTAATTCAGAACTAATCTCCTCGAGAATTTTTTCTGCAGACCAAACAGAGCAAGTATCATCCTCAACAGATTGAACAATTAGCGTGCTAGTTGTGACTTCAAAAAGATTGTTCTTTGTATAGTTTTTAAGGCATATGGCTTGATACAAATGGTGGGCCGTGATTGAAATAGCGCCAACCTCGGATAAATCAGATGATTTAAAGCGCTCTGCAATTCGACGACGCAAATCCGGATTTTTAACCCCAAAAGGCTCACGCTCAAAATACCTCCAACGTCGAAATCCGAGAAGATAGAAAATCCTCAACATAGGGTAATACCAAGGAACGGACCAGCCGTCATACTTTAGAACTGGTGATAGAAGTACCAAAGAGGAGATATCATCCCTTTGGGTTGCAACAGCAAGTGCAAGGGTGCTGCCCATGCTTATGCCAACAATACTTATAGAGGCGTATTTTACTTTTTCTTCATCAAGAATTCTGTGAAACTGTTGAAGCCAATAGGTCCATTTGGTAGCGTTCTTACCGAAGGTATATCCATCTATTTCCAGGACTCTAATAGCCTTGCCCTGTTCAGTCAAAAACTGGGGGAGTTGACCTAGTTCGAGCCCGCCACCGTTCAAACCTGGTACCAAGATCACCAAATGCTGTTCAATGTTGTTTGCTGATGAATCCGACATAGCTTAAACTAATCGCCTAAAAAGTTTTTTAAAGAATACACTTAAACCATGAGCATGAACCTAAACTCCAAACGCTGGTGCTATTATAAGAAATGGGGATACCTGTTCGCTTGTATAGGGGTATTTTTAGCTTTCGTTACCCGATTTTCGCTCCAACACCTCATAAACGGAGCTCTTCCGTTATTGTTTTTTCAAATCAATACCGTTGTGATTGCCTTTTTCTTTGGCATTGGTCCTTCCATGCTCACCGTTGCCATTAGCTCTCCTTTAATGGCTTACTTTTTCCTTGAGCCTTTTGGTGAATTTACTGTGATTGATGGCCGAGATATAAATCTGATGATTTCCTATGTTGTTTACACGATGGTATCTTGCGCTGTACTGGAGTGGTTAAGGCGAGAGCAATACACATCCAGAATGACAATTTTAGTTGCGCAATCTCGCCTTAAGCTTCTGGTTGAAAGCGACCAAATTTCCAGAAAAAAATAACGCAGTCAGCTTTCCACTAAAGGCCTACCCAAAGCTTTTAACATTTAATGCAGCTTTGGGTAGAGAAGCGTTCTTTATTTCTTTGGTGAAGTGATCGCGGCAGCCATTGCGTCGTAATAAATAATTTTTACCTGTTCGCCAACAGCAACATCTTTTAACAGTTCTGGATTCTTAACTTTAACCGTATCAACCTTACCGTTTCCAGCCTTAATTGAAACCGTTTGTTTAGCCACGTCAACGGCTACAACATCTGCAATAACGGTGGTGGTATTGCTGATTACAGCCGAAGGTTTATCACCAGGTTTCCCAGTCGTGGTGGTTGTGGTCTGCTGCTCACTACGAATACCAAAATTTTTGGACTTGATTAACTCAACAGCTACAGCCAGTTCATAGGTAACATTTAAGTGGTCACCAACCTTAATTTGTGCAAAATTCTTTATCTCCGGCCCGGCAACGAACTTGCTCTCACCTTCCATATTTTTAAAGGTAATTGTGCGTGTTTTTTGATCAATTTTTACAACATCGCCTTCAAATAATTGAAACCTAGTATCTTTACCTGCGGCATCAAGAATTACGGGTTTTGATGGATCCTTTAACGCTGCTTTAGTTTCACCAAAAGATAGGGTGGAGTTTAAAAGTAGGGCGGTTACCAATAAAGCAATGCGGGTAAATTTAATTTGCATTTTTTTTCCTAATTTAATTTTATAAATACTATCTGATAGTAGTTCATTTTATATTAGGAATTGAACATTCAAAGCTACAAAGAACAATATCGGCTTCTTTGATAACATCCAAGATTGATTTATGTATACACGCCGTTAGAAAAGGACAACATCATGGGCTCACAACTAATTGTCTACCTTCACGGTTTTCGATCATCCCCAAGATCAAGCAAAGCAAGAATAACTGGCGATGCCATAAAGGCCCTGATAGGTAATGGTAAGGACATTGAGTGGTATTGCCCTCAGCTTTTGGCATCCCCAAAAGAAAGTATGGCCATGGTTTGCAGTCATATAAATAATGCAAAAAAAGATCAAGTTGCAATCATCGGGTCTTCGCTGGGAGGATTTTATGCCAACTTTCTCGCAGAAAAATACCAATGCAATGCAGTCGTCTTAAACCCTGCAGTTCGTGCGCCAAAGGAGTTAGCCCCCCATGTTGGGATGCTAACCATGTATGACACAAATGAGCCTTTTGACTTTAAACCTCAATATATTGAAGAGCTAAAAGCCCTTCAAATTGAAAAAATTACTAGCTCAGAACGCTATTTTTTGATCGCTTCAAAAGGTGATGAATTATTAAGTTGGGAAGAAATGGTTGAGTTTTATCCCAATGCGCAACAATTGGTGTTGGACGAAGGCGACCATGGGATAAGCGATTACGCTCTTTATCTCCCAAAAGTACTTCAATTTATTTTCAAATAGCTTAAATAAAAACTACTGGCTCATTCTATGAGCCAGTAGTTTGAAATACTTGTCTCTACTTAATAAAGAAGAAACAACCATTATTGGAGCAAGTTATGAAATTTCTAAAATCATTTTTAATCTGGATAATTTTTGCTGAATATCCTGGTGAATGGCAACAATCAGAATGGATTTGTCATCACCAAGGTAATCTTGACTAGGAGTTTAGGTTTGCTGCATTTAGGTGTTCTTTAGCAACCTTATTCCTTAGTTCTAAAGGCGCAATTACCTCAACAGAACTTCCATGACGCAAAATATCTAGCAAAAGTTCAGTATCATTGCTATAGGGAAACTCAAGATAATAATTCCCATCGTTATCAAATCGGGCTTCTTGTTCTGGGTGCCAAATTTCGCTCGATACCCAGCGAGCACGCTCAGGATTAAATCGTAAAGATACTTTTTGATTTGCTTTTCCTGCAAAAATTCCATAGCCACCACTTAAATATTCGTCAAGCATTTTATTGCTTACGGGTTTGCAGGTTTTATTTTCAATATTTATATTTTGAATTCCATCAACAGCGAAGCTTCTTAAGCTATCGCGCAAATGACACCAAGCATCTAAATACCAAATTCCTCGGTAATTAACTAATCGTTGTGGTGAAATTTCGCGCTGACTTACTTCATTACTGCTTCGAGAATAAAAAGTGATATTCAATCTTTGGCGTTTTAATAGAGCAAAGCCAATTTGAGAAAAATTTTCAGTTGGCGCGCGCCTATTTGCAAACGGAATTACCTTAATTCTCGCCCGTAATTCTTTTGAGCTTGCATTTTCACCGCCTAATATTGAATCAATACGCGTCATCAAGGGTTCAACATGCGGGCCAATTAATCCCCCCTGATCTAATGAAGATAGTAATTGCTGCATTGTTATTAATGCAGTTGCCTCAGCTTCGCTAAACCATAAGCCTGGAAGTTCACTGGTAGACATGTCCTGGTTTTGAAGACTAGGGTCATAACAGTAACCATTCAAAGCCCTGTCATAAATAACTGGAGCGCCAAATCGATCTCTTAAGCGCTCCAAATCACGCTTGAATGTTGCTAGAGAGACTTCCATGCTATCCAAAAATGTCTGCAATGGAACAATCTTCTTTTCTTGAAGAAGATGCTGAATTTTATAAATTCGCTCAATTGGGTTCATAAACCAAATAGTAGCTCATTGCTTGAGCGGGAAATATTCTGTAAGATAAACTCGCCAGACTTATTTTGAGTTAATCTGATCCATTAAGGAGGGGGTTTGTGTTGAGCATCTTGAAGCTAGACGCCGGCGGAATACCGCAATGTTGGGTTAATGCTGAAGAGGCAACTAAGCATTATGCTGATACTAGCGTGCTTTGGACTTTAGGTGATCCTATTGCGGTTATGCGTGGTGGTATAGCTCGGTCAACCGGGATGCAATCAATTATTGAATTGCATTCAATAATTGCCGTAAAAGGCTCTTGTAAAATCAACCTCTTCGATGTTGTCCCAGCCATCACTAAGAGAAAGCTATACCGGCGAGATCGTGGTTTATGTGCATATTGTGGAGATCGTATTTCAGAAGATAATGCAGAGGCAGAGCATATTGTCCCAAGTAGTCGTGGTGGAAAGTATTCATGGATGAATCTGGTTATTTCATGCAGGCCATGCAACCAACGCAAAGGCAATAAAACACCTGAAACGGCAGGCATGGGTTTGCTTTATGCGCCATATTTGCCAAGCTTATACGAAGACATGATATTAAAAGGCAGAAATATTTTAGCTGATCAAATGGATTTTCTTGCTGCTAATCTCCCTAAAAATAGTCGCTTGTTAGCAGGCTCACTCTGGGATTAAAGCTTAACCCGATCTTGAATTTTTTTTTGGGCGCGTCCTTCTAATTTTGATAGACTCTAACCCGATTCGTATTGCCCTAATTGCCCTAATACTTTCCGTCATTGGGCACCTAATTTTATTTTTTGGATTACCGTTTCTTTCTTTTGGAATGCCAAATGCCATTCCGGATGATTTGCTTATTAAGGCTGAGCTAAAAGTCGAGCCTATTAAGAAGATTCAACTTAACAAGTCACTAAAAAAGAGAAAAACTCATGCCAAAACAACCAACACAACTTCAACGGAAATATCGTCTACCGATTTAGAAATCGAAAGTCAAATTAGCCCTACAAAGCAAGCCGGTCAGCCTTTTCGGCTTCCTGAATCGGCTATTTTATTTTATGAAGCTTATGTTGATGGCCAACAATATCAAACAGGAAGAATTGACTGGGTTGCAAATGAAAATGGATATCAACTCAATATTAATATTCCATATGCTTTTATTGGCCCTTTTATTTTTGAGTCCAGAGGATTTATAGATGCCTATGGTCTTGCGCCTACTATCTATTGGGCTCAGCGAGGCACTAATAATCCTCGCTATTCACGTTTTGATCGAGATGGTCAAGGGGCAGGGAAGATGTACTTTTCTGAGAAGCAAGAATTTTCACCTGATATCCTGCCAGGAACCCAAGATCGTTTTAGCCTAATGTTCCAATTTGCTGCGCTCCTCAATGGGGATGCGACTATAGATGAAGCGAATAGCATTCGATCTATCCCCGTTGTCGATTACAACACTTTGGAGATGTGGCAATTCAAAAGTTACGGAGAAATTATTTCTGAAGACGTTCCCAGCCTAGGAAAGACGGCGCTACGGCATTATGCTTTGATGCAACGGGAAAGCGACCCATATAAGCGTCAAGTTGATTTATGGCTTGCTCGCGACCTGGAGTGGCTTCCCGGTCGAATTCGTTCTGTGGAAGCCAGCGGTAGGGTGCTGGAATTATTTTTTAAACAGAAGAGTCCCGTTGACCCTTTGAATTAATAGTGCTCGTCTCATTTTTGCTTAATAATGATCCCATCATGGTGTACAAAGCAGCGCCTGACATGGAAACCGCAAATATTCCCGAAAACGAAATTAGAATTGGCAATATTCTCCAGTTGGAAGGCAGTGTATAGCTTCCAAAACCAACGGTCGTATACATCTCTCCAGCAAAATAAAAAGTCTGAGGATTACTTGGAAATACTTTTAAGCCTACAAGGATGTATGTCCATAAAACTATTTCCAATAAATGAGTCAATATGATCAGGGTAATGGCAAGAAAATAGGAGATGAATCCAGCTGCCAAATGAAATTTCATCCCAATTCGTTTAATTAGAAAATGATAGACAGAGGCAATTGTCAGCACAAACAGGCCATGTATCGTTAGCATTGCACCCATAGCCATCAAAATTACATATACCTTGGAATTTCCCATATCGGAATAGATTTCCGCGAATAGAGTGCTGAGGCCAGGCAAGCTTTCTAGTACGGACAAGGTTAGATTCTCGTTCTAATAAACCAATAGATTGGGGTTAAATATCTTATTTGACATAATAATGATTATACGCAAGTAAGATATTTATTTGGATGCGGGAGTTATCGGGCCGCCTGGATATGGTTGTTTATAAACCTTTACCCAGCGGGCTTTTAAACCATCCCTAATTTCGCTCTGGCTGAACATATCAGCAACATCTATGGCTGAGTATCCCTGATGATTTCTAATGCTTATATCAGACCCTCGATCAAGGAGTAATCGTGTAAGTTCAATATTGCCGGATCTAACGGCAAGCATTAATGGAGTTGTATCACTAGGACTCAATGCATTAACTTTAGCTCCTTTATCAAGAAGAAATTCTGCAACCTGTAGATTTCCATTTGTGCACGCATAATGCAATGCAGACCATCCAGGCTTATTAACATCGACATTTTTTAAATCGACTAAGGTTTTAACCTGTGGCAGCAGACCGAATAAAGAGGCAATCATTAAAGGCGTCTCGCCATTCAAGTTGGGCTGATTAAGATCGATATTCTTGGCATCCATCAGGAAGGCAGCAGTTTTTAATGATTTTTCCTGAAATGCAAGAACTAATATTGGATTTCCTTTGGGATCCTTAGTGTTGGGACTTATACCGGACGCCACTAGCGACTTAACTTCCGAAACATCATCAAACTTAACCGCTTTGGTCAAATCGGTAACCTGTGAATCCGTTTGAGCATACAAAGAAAATGAAGTAAATAAGCTTAAAAAGATAAAACTTAAGGAAATGCAATATTTAATAATAAATCTCATAAACTTATTCTATCTATATGAAAACATTGAAAAAAATTATTAGTAGTATGAGTAGCTACATCCTCAACTGAAACACCTTTTAATTTTGCAATAAATTCACCCACATGTGACACCCAGGCAGGCTCATTTACTCGACCTCGATGTGGTACTGGAGCTAAATAAGGCGAATCGGTCTCAATTAGCATTTTATCTAGGGGGATATAACGACAAGTTTCATGAAGTTCCTTGGCGCTTTTAAATGTGACGATACCCGAAAAGGATATATAAAAACCCAAGTCCATAGCGGCTTTTGCCATCTCAAGGCTCTCGGTAAAGCAATGCATAACCCCACCAACCCTATTGGCACCCTCCTCCTTGAGGATTTGTAAGGTGTCATTAGAAGCTGATCTAGTATGAATAATTAAAGGCTTCTTGGACCGAATGGCTGCCTTTATATGGATGCGAAACCGCTCTCTTTGCCATTCCATATCCTCATAAGCCCTCTCCCCCATTCGATAGTAATCAAGGCCAGTTTCTCCAATTGCAACTATCTTTGGATGGTTTGAAAGTACCACCAATTGGTCCTCACTAGGCTCTGGAGTGTCCTCATAATCTGGATGCACTCCCACCGATCCATACAGATGTGGATATGTCTCGACAAGTTTTTTTACTAGATGGAAGTCCGGTAGATCAACAGCTACACAAAGCGCATGGCTTACACCTGCGTTAACCATGCCCTCCAAAACCTCTGGTAATCGCTCTCGATACTCTGGGAAATCTAGGTGGCAATGAGAGTCGATAAACATAGCTGCTCATTTTAGTGTGAGTTACTTAAAGTCGAAATAAATCCAAGGAGTTATAGGTCACAAAAATAATCTCTTGAATGAACGGAAATCCAAAATTTCCTTTAAAATTGTTGTTTTTTATCCATTATAAGATTTTCATTTATGTAACTTTTATAACAAAATCAACATTTTTTAAATAAATTACAGTTTTTTAATTGTTTTTTAGAATTTATGTGTTATAAACAAAACCATGATGATAAATAAACACGAAATTTCTTGGAAAGAAAGCGCCAAGAACATGCTCAAAGCTGAGCTTCAGTGGCGAGGAATTAGCTATGACCAGCTAGTTACAAAACTACAAGCGATTGGAGTGGACGAAAACTACAACAGCGTTAATACAAAAATTAATCGCGGGTCGTTCAGTTTTATTTTTGTATTGCAGTGTCTTACCGCTATTGGAGCAAACGAAATTCGGTTGAATTAGGTCTTTAAAAAAATGTGGGGTTTTGATTTGGTTTTTAAAGTTGTAAAGGCAATTAAACAATAACAATTTAAGTGTAAAAAAGGAGCATCTCATGCGCAACGCAACAGTTTTTAATAAAAGCAATCTCCAGTCGGCACCCTATCAAAGCGATATCGCGCCTAAAAAAATTAATATGCCCGAGAAAAAGGCTGACGTTATCAATATCAACACCCTGAGACAGGTTGCTGGAATGGAGCATTCCAAAGCAGACAAAGCCACCTCACAAGCTCTCATGATGTCAATGATTAAGGATAGGATCGGTTACGTAGAAAAACTCTATGGTCTAAAGATAGATACAAACTCATAAAGCTCGTGCGATTAATGCGAATCTTGAATTTAGTACTTTATTACCATTCAATTTTTTGTCATAAACGCACAATATGGTCAAGGCACGATTCCTAAACCATTACCTTTTTTAAA
>CAIKFU010000118.1 GCA_903826775.1 uncultured beta proteobacterium
AGCACTCCAGAAAATTCTAGCCCTGTAGTGTTATTAAGGTAGGTGTAGCCACCACCGGCATCCATTGCAGCGTGGCCAATGCCAATAGCTGCAAGACTCGTTGGGCTATACGTACCCACTGGAATATCGCCAGTCACGTATGTCTTGAAATTATTATTTCCTTGGTTCCATGTCAAGCTAGCCAATGGATAAATATCGGTACTTCCATTGCTAGTGTTGGAGCGATTTAATTGTGTACTTGGATTTACAACACTTACTGAAGCAGTAGTGGTATTAGTACCTGGACCCCAACCTACACCAAGGTAGGGTTGTCCACCCAGAATCTTTTCTTCCGCCACATATCCCAATTGCATTAAAACCAATGATTCTCTTGCGCTCAAACCAGCATTAATACTTGTGCCATGTTGAAAGCTTTTTGATTTATCAGCGTTACCGCTATAAACATATGGCATTGCTACCAAGGACCATCCCGTTGCCATGGGAACTGCTGCCATGCTGGCGTATTGGCCGGACATCCAAAACGGAACGCCGCCTTCATCAGCCCTAGAGTTTGAAGAGGTGACTAATAACACCGTCAAAATAAGGCACTCGACAATCCATCGACTTTTTAAAAGTACGGCTTTCATAAACTACTAATCAGACTTTCCAAACCTGAAGTTAGTAGTATTAGGCGCAGCTGGTATGGAATATTGTTTAGTTGACTTCACAAACGCCATAATTGTTGGAAATGCAAAAGCTGCCAATTCTGAATCGTAGCCACCTAAATTAAGATCCTCATGAGGGTCCATTTCGATGTTATAGACTTTCGGAAAGTACATCGCAGAGCTATTAATATAAGTTCCTTCGAGCTTTTGAAAATCAGTTCCAGTTTGACCTTCATCTTTAAAGTAAAAACGCCACTGTTTCCAACGTACTGCGGTTAAATCGGGACCAATGAAAGTTAGCAATGCCTCGCGGTTACCTTCTTTGCTTTTACCCAAAATTAACGCAGTCTGATCAACTCCATCAATCGGACGATCAGTCGGCATTTTTGCGCCAATCGCCGATGCTAAAGTTGGCATCCAATCCATAATGGAGAACATCGCATTAGTTCTTGTGTTTGGAGCAACATGGCCAGGCCAGCGAATAAAGGCAAAAGTTCTAATAGAACCTTCTGTCGATTGGCCTATTTCACCACGAAATGGGCCAGCAAATCCCATATCTGGGGAGCCTAAATTTCCAAATCCACTAACTGGAAAACGCCATGGCCCATTGTCAGATGCAAAGATAACAATAGTATTGTTATCGATGTTCATTTCTTTAAGTGCATCCAGTATTTGCCCAACGTGATAGTCACCCTCCATAATTTTGTCGCCATACTGACCAATACGCGATTTACCGGCAAACTCTTTAGATGGATAGTTTGGCGCATGACCCATCGAGAATGGAAGATATAGGAAGAATGGCTTACCTGCCGCACTCTCCTTCTTCATAAAAGTAATTGATTTCTCAGTCAACTCATTATCAATTTCAGCTCGCACTTCTGGCGTAAATGGTTTGACACGCTCAAGAGGCCCATTACCTTTTGACTGAACAATCCATGGCCCCTTATCTAGTAGCGCTTTTTCTGGCAAATTAACAGAGTGCGTCATTTTGATAATGGGAACTGTGACAGCATCAACCCAGGAGGTACTAGGAGGAATTCCATAAAACTGATCAAAGCCATGCGCCCCAGGGACACTCTGAGGAACTTCGCCAAGATGCCATTTTCCGTACATGGCAGTTGCATAGCCAGATTCTTTGAACATCTTACCCATCGTGTAAGCGCTACCTGGAAGTGTATTTGGACCTGAGGGTAACGCAACCAGAGATAAGCCATTGCGTATGGAGTATTGCCCCGTCATTAATGCAGCCCGCGATGGAGTGCAAGCATTCTCAACCAGAAACTGCGTGAATGTGAGGCCTTCACGGGCCAACTGGTCCGTGCGCGGGGTTGGCGCACCTCGTAATTCACCGCCACCATAAGGACCCATGTCGCCATAGCCTACGTTATCCGCAAGAATGAAAACAACGTTCGGTTTCTTTTGATTGGATGCTGGGGCTAATTGTGCAAATACAGTAGGCGCAGCTATTGAAATAGACAGCAGGCCAATCAGCATTCTTTTTAAAGACATTCCAACTCCTTAGGGGTTATAAATACAACTGCCTATTTGTTTGCGTAGCCCTTGAAATCTTCGCCGACCTTGATATTTGGGTATTTCTTCACACTTTGCTCGTAACCCTCTATCCATTTAAAGCTCGGAGCG
Source organism: uncultured beta proteobacterium (assembly GCA_903826775.1). Taxonomy (GTDB): domain Bacteria; phylum Pseudomonadota; class Gammaproteobacteria; order Burkholderiales; family Burkholderiaceae; genus Polynucleobacter. The sequence continues at coordinate 2,286 of CAIKFU010000118.1, forward strand.
AAAACCCAACCTAAGGTCAGATCCGTGTACATAAGATTGTTATCTTCATGTGGATCGCTTGTCAGATCAAATACCAAAGGAATTTGAGGTTTTACATAAGGCTTTCCAACAGAGACCGGTGACTCTGCATAACGGAAAATGCTCTTGTATGTTTTCCACTTAATTGACATTAATTCACCATCAATACCAAAGAATGGATAAAGATCACGGCCAGTTGTATTGCTCTTGCCTAACATAAACGAGGCCGCATTAATGCCGTCGATTGGTCGATCTTTAGGCACTAAATTTGAGGCGCCAATCATTCCCGCCAAAGTAGGCATCCAGTCGACTGCCGCAAACATTTCTTGCGTAACAACGCCAGAAGGCACATGGCCTGGCCAACGAATCATTGCTGGAACACGCATACTTCCCTCGAAGGGTACATTGAAAAAATCGCCGCGCCACGGGCCATTAGTACTTCCTCCAAGCTGGGGTTCTGCGCCACCAGTTGCGTTGTCGCTACTGAAGACAAAGATAGTATTGTCCTCAATACCCGCCTCCTTAACCGCGGCCATAACTTGACCAACGCGGTAATCCATTTCAGCAATAACGTCAGCATTTACTCCTCCGCGTTCAGTCGACTTGCCTGCAAAGTTTGGATTGGCCATTACCGGCGGATGCATTTCCGAGTAACCTACATACACAAAGAATGGCTTGTTATCCGAGGCATTACGTTTAATGAAATCAATGGTTTTCGGAATAATGTATTTACCATCAACAATAGGTCGTACTTTTAGATCTAGCGGCATTACTGCCTTGGATGGCTGACCCCTCTTGCCTTCCCAGAGCATTGGAACAGGAACTCCGCTCTCTTTAAATAGAGGCCACTGTGTATAGCCAGACTCGTCCCATGTATCGGGGGTACCCCACCATTCATCAAAACCCTGGTCATTAGGCATGCGGCCTTGCGTATTACCTAAGTGCCACTTGCCGTATAGGGCAGTAGCGTAGCCAGAGTCAGAAAAGAGCTTGGCAACGGTGTATTCCCATGGAGCCATTCCAGCCTTACCTTGACCAGGCCAAGGCACCGTGTAAGTTCCTGAGCGCACTGGGTGACGCCCGGTCATAATGGCAGATCGTGACGGCGTGCACTGAACTTCAACGTTATAGTTATTAAAGCGAATACCTTGACTCGCTAACTTATCAATATTTGGAGTCGGAACAGTTCCACCATACACACCAAACGAACCCCATCCAACGTTATCGACAAGAAAATAAACAACGTTAGGCTTTTTTTGGATGGACTCAGTAGTGGTCTGCGCAAAGATAGGGGTTGCCAATATTGAAATCGACAAAATTCCAAGCAGCATTCTCTTAAATAACATTGCAGTCTCCGCTTTTTGCTATTTATTTAACCGACCCAGCAGTAAAGGAGCCGCTTAGCCTAAGTGGGAATAATACTTTAATCAATAATCATTATTAACAAAAAAACTACCCGAAGGTAGTTTTTGGTAACAATTTTGGTAACAAGGCTGTTGTATTGCCACAAACCCTTGTAATACCTATTGACTTGGCGGAAGAGGTGAGATTCGAACTCACGGAGGACTTTCATCCTCGCCAGTTTTCAAGACTGGTGCATTCAACCGCTCTGCCACTCTTCCAATACGAATTCAGCCCTGAATTATAAGGAAGTTATGAAATTCATGCCAGATTTTGCATACCAGCGACTTATAAAGCGTCAATCAAACCATTCAGATGAGCTGCAATAGCCAAACTGGATGTAAGCCCGGGGGATTCAAATCCATAAAGATTGAATAAGCCATGAAGACCGTGCTGTTCGGGACCATCAAAATAAAAATCGCCAGCCGGTTCACCTGAAGGAACAATTTTGGCACGAACCCCTGAATAATCTGGCTGCAGTGCGCCATCTTTTAACCCAGGCCAATATCGCCGAACCGCCTCGTAAAAACCATTTCCACGCATTGGATCGACCGTGTAATTAATCTGTTCCTCAGAATCTATATCCAACCACTCAACATCAGGACCAAATTTAGCCTGACCACCCATATCCAGCGTTAGATGAACGCCTAAACCCCCGGGCTCCGGAATGGGATAGATAAGGTGGCTAAATGGGGATTTTCCAGATAGGGAAAAATAATTACCTTTCGCAAAATACGCCTTGGGAACGCATTCAGGATTTAAGCCTTCTATACATGAAGCAACCGCAGGGGCACTTAGGCCGGCGCAATTAATAAGGAGACGCGTCCCAATCCTCATTGGACTAGAACCGCCTATCTCCAATTCAAACCCTCCGCCAAATTTTGGGGATAGCAGTTTAGCGCTAACCAAAGGAGAATGATAGGCAATCATGCCACCAGCATCTTCAAACCCCCCTAGATAAGACAACATTAATCCATGGCTATCAACTATCCCCGTTGAAGCCGACAAAACAGCAGCTACGCATTGAAGCTGAGGCTCCATTGCAACGGCTTGTTGTCCAGAAATCATGCGCACATCTGGTACGCCGTTATTTTGAGCCTTGTAAAGAATGGCCTCCAAATTATCAATTTGGGAGCGATCAGAAGCGACAATTAACTTTCCATACGGCTGGGTCGCAACCTGATGGCTGCGACAGTACTCATACAGCAATCCATTTCCCCGTACGCAAAGCTTTGCTTTGAGTGAATCCTTCGGATAATAAATCCCCGCGTGAATTACTTCACTATTCCGAGAGCTGCTGACCGTACCAAAGGCAGCTTCACGCTCCAACAAAATCGTCTCCCGACCCTGAAGAGCCATCTCACGAGCAACAGCAAGACCGACTACACCAGCCCCAATAACAACACAATCTACTTGTTCCATCGCAATTTCTCTTTAATTCCTTAATATGCACGAAATCGTAACACTACCAATGGAAGAAATATTGCTTAGCCATTCTATTTCACAGGTAAGAATCCATTTGACAGGTTAAGATTTAGCATGAACTCAGCCATTGAAGCCAAAATTAGCTTTGACTACCCCCAGCAAAATGCCTCTGGAGTAACGTGCACCGCCCAGGCATGGGCCAAAACACCACCTCAACTACCTGAATCGGAAAAAAAGGTTGTCACTAATCGCATTAAGCAGTTATTAAAGGAAAAAGACGCTGTATTGGTCGCCCATTACTATGTTGATGGCGATATCCAAGATTTGGCTATGGAGACCGGCGGGTATGTCGCCGACTCATTAGAAATGGCCAGATTTGGTAAAAACCACGCCGCCAAGAATCTAGTTGTTGCTGGAGTTCGATTTATGGGCGAGACCGCCAAGATTCTTAGTCCTGAAAAACGCATTTATATGCCCGACTTGGACGCAACCTGTTCATTGGATTTGGGTTGTCCAACTGACGAATTTGCAGCATTTCGTAAAACACATCCAGATCGGATAGTCGTAGTTTATGCAAATACAAGCGCTGCTGTAAAAGCACAGGCCGACTGGATGGTCACCAGTTCATGTGCGCTAGCAATCGTTCGATTCCTACACGAGCAAGGAAAGAAAATTCTTTGGGCGCCTGACCGCCATTTAGGGCACTACATTCAAACACAAACCGAGGCAGATATGCTGTTGTGGAATGGCGCTTGCATTGTTCATGATGAATTTAAAGCTGCCGAACTTGAAATTCTAAAAATAAAGCATCCTCAGGCGATAGTATTGGTTCACCCTGAATCCCCTCAAAATGTAGTTGATCTGGCTGATGTGGTCGGATCTACATCAGCAATGATTAAAGCAGTAGTTGAAGGGGTTGCCTCTGAATACATCGTTGCAACAGACAACGGCATATTGCATCGGATGAGGCAACTTGTTCCAAATAAAATATTAATTGAAGCCCCAACAGCTGGCAACAGCGCTACTTGCAAGAGTTGCGCACACTGCCCCTGGATGGCCATGAACGGCTTGCAAGGAATCTTAAATTGCCTTGAAAATCAGGTCGGTGAAATTCATGTGCCTGAACCCATACGCAATAGGGCTTTGGGTTGTATTGAGCGTATGCTTGACTTCACCACGCACCACCCAAACCTACTCGCCAAAGCACAGCATGGATTTGTTAAAAACATTGGCGCCGCTTAATTACCCATGTAGACCAGCACGATTATGTTTAATCAGAACGAAACCTTAGATCAAGCTCGCAACCGGAATATTCACGATGCCCTAATGGAGGATATAGGCACAGGCGATTGGACTGCAAAATTGGTTCCAGAAAATCAAACTGCTAAGGCCCAATTGATCGTCCGTCAAGATGCAGTTTTATGTGGAGTCGATTGGTTTGAGGGCACCCTTAAAACATTGGACCCCCGGGCTGACGTTTCATGGCACTACATGGAAGGGGACATGATGAAAGCCAATACCCCCGTCTGCGATATTCAAGCCGATGCTCGCGCCTTATTAAGTGCCGAACGTACTGCTATTAATTTTTTACAAACTCTTTCTTGGACAGCCACATCTACACGAATTCACGTAGACGCCATTGCGGGGATAAGTCCGAATCCGCATGGATGCGCAATCCTTGATACCCGAAAAACCATTCCAGGGCTAAGGCAGGCTCAAAAATACGCGGTACTTGTTGGAAATGGCCTAAATCAGCGCTTGGCACTGTGGCACGGTATTTTAATCAAGGAGAATCATATCGCTGCAGCCGGCGGAATCGCTGCCGCACTGCAAGCGGCCGCCGGTTTCAATTCCAAAGTGGACATACAAATCGAAGTTGAGGATTTTGACGAACTAAATGACGCATTGAATGCAGGGGCTACAAATATTCTTTTGGATAACTTTTCAACCGCTCATATGAAGCAAGCCGTCGATTTAACCCGAGGCAGAGCACTGCTAGAAGCTTCCGGTGGAATCGATCTTGAACAACTTCAAGAAATAGCCAAAACGGGCGTTGACAGAATTTCAATCGGTAAATTAACTAAAGACGTCAGCGCGGTTGATTTCTCAATGCGATTCACTAAATAATTCAGGCCTCTGTCGAAGAGTCCACATTTCCATCAGCTTGCGGAGTAAGGATGGTTGGATACGATACCGCCCAGGTTCCAGGATAATCGCGACTGTAATGCAATCCCCTGCTTTCCCTTCGCATTAAAGCGGATCGCACAATTAATTCAGCGCACTCCAAGACGTTTCTTAACTCGATCAAATCACGGGTTACTTTAAAGTTTGCGTAATATTCCTGTACCTCATAGCGCAATAGCTTGATTCGATGTAACGCTCGCTCCAGACGACGGTCTGTACGAACAATGCCAACATAATTCCACATGAGGGATCGCAGTTCGTCCCAGTTATGCACAATAACCACCTGCTCATCGGCATCCTCTACCTGACTTTCATCCCATAATGGAAGCTCGGGCATTACTGGAGCCTTAGCCTCAGCAATATCAACTGCAGCCGCTTTGCCAATTACCACGCACTCCAACAGAGAATTACTTGCCAATCGATTGGCTCCATGCAATCCAGTATAGGTAGCCTCTCCAACAGCGTAAAGACCCGTTAGATCCGTACGCCCACGAAGATCAGTAACAACGCCTCCACAGGTATAGTGAGCGGCCGGCACAACCGGGATAGGTTGTTTTGTAATGTCTATTCCCAAGGTCAAGCAGCGGGCGTAGATCATTGGAAAATGTTCCTTGATAAACGCTTCGCCCAAATGGGTTGCATCCAAATTCACATGGTCCAAGCCATGCTTTTTCATTTCAAAATCAATTGCACGCGCAACGATGTCTCGAGGGGCTAACTCGTGACGTGCATCATGGTCGGGCATGAACCGGGTTCCATCAGGAAGCTTAAGCAACCCACCTTCCCCGCGAATTGCCTCGGTAATCAAGAAAGTACGGTCACTAGGGTGATATAAGCATGTGGGATGAAACTGAATAAACTCGAGATTCCCAACTCGGCATCCCGCTCTCCAGGCCATTGCTATTCCATCGCCAGTAGCCGTATCTGGATTGCTGGTATATCGATAGACTTTGCCTACCCCACCCGTAGCCAAAACGGTTGATTTGGCTTTGATTGCTTCAACACGATTATTTTTTATATCAAGGGCGTATACCCCATAGCAGCGATTGGGATTCTTATGTTGAACTTTTGAATCCAAATGGTGATTGGTAATTAGATCAAGCGCAATCCAATGCTCCAACAAACGAATGTTTTTATTAGCACGTGCTTTATCTAGCAAAACCTCATGAATGGCCTTTCCGGTAGCATCCGCAGCATGAGCAATGCGACGATGGCTATGCCCCCCTTCGCGAGTAAGATGCAATCCCATTGGCCCTGATTCATCAGAAGTAAATGGCACACCTTGGTCTACAAGCCAACGAATTGCTTCAGCGCTCTCTTCTGCAATATAGCGAGCGGTCGACTCTACTACCAAACCAGCACCAGCATCCAATGTATCGGCTACGTGGGAATCGATACTGTCTTTTTCATCAACCACCCCCACAATCCCACCCTGAGCCCAAGCGGTAGCAGCCTCACTTAAACTGCGCTTAGCCATCACAATGACTTTTTGAGTTTCGGCCAAATGAAGGGCCACTGTAAGACCAGCAAGACCCGCACCGATGATTAAAATCGGTAATTCCGACCCATCGTTATTGGGTGGGGTGGAATCCTGCTGAGTATGAGTCTTAACCATTTACCTGTAATTTTATAGGGCAATTCAAAATGGGGCTGAAAATAATAAAAAGGCTTCCGTGATCAGGAAGCCTTTTAGCGGATTAGCGACCACCCATTAAGTCGAAGTCGCAATTTCTAATGCAATACCGTTTGTGCCATAACCCACAAACGGCGCCGCCATACCACCCTTAATGACTGCAACAGCGCAATATTTAAACTCTGGAATCTTGCCGAACGGATCCAAGGCGGCGTTGGTAATTAAATTCGCGGCTGCCTCATAGTAGGCAAAGGGAATAAAAATCACTCCTTGAGGTGTGCCGTCATCACGACGCACATGAATTCCAATACTGCCACGCCTTGATTGAACGGTAATAACATCGCCGGGAAGAATGCCCAACCTAGTCATATCCTCACCGCCCATGGAGACGGTCGCCAAGGGCTCGATTGCATCAAGAACCGTAGCCCGACGAGTCATGCTGCCAGTATGCCAATGCTCAAGTTGACGACCAGTAATCAATACAAATGGGAAATCAGCATCTGGTCGCTCGTTAGCGGGAATAATATCCGCAGGGACCAATTTTACCCTTCCATCACTTGTATCAAATTGATCATCAAATACGATTGGGCGACCGGGATCGTCAGCACTCAAACACGGATAAGTCACACTTGATTCGCGCTCTAAACGACTCCAAGTAATTCCATTGATGGCTGCATGCATCGCCTGACGCATTTCATCATAGACCTCAGCTACACCGTTTTCAGGTCCAGAGTATTTCCAATTAAGTCCGATACGATTGGCAATCTCTTGAATAATCCACAAATCAGGCTTTGCATCCCCGGGTGGACTAACGGCACGTTTACCCATTTGCACCATTCTGTCGGTATTGCTTGCGGTTCCGGTCTTTTCAGGCCAGGCACTTGCAGGCAGCACAACATCGGCCAGCAATGCCGTCTCGGTCATAAAAATATCCTGCACAACTAAATGCTCAAGCGATGCTAAGGCATGCCTAGCGTGGTTCAAATCGGGATCACTCATGGCTGGATTTTCACCCATCACATACATACCGCGAATCTTGTCGGGATCGCTATCGGGAGCGGTAATCTTATGCATGATCTCTACCACTGTATAACCGGGCTTATTGTCCAGTGGGGTATTCCAAAATTTCTCAAACCACGCATGAGCAGTTTCATTGTCTACACGTTGATAATTGGGGAACATCATTGGAATTAGGCCGGCATCACTAGCACCTTGAACATTATTCTGACCGCGCAGTGGATGCAAGCCGGACCCCGGCTTTCCAATTTGTCCTGTAATGCTTACCAAAGCAATCAGGCAGCGAGCATTATCGGTGCCATGGACATGTTGACTAACCCCCATACCCCATAAAATCATTGCTGACTTCGTGGTGGCAAACTCGCGAGCAACCTCCCTTAATACCTCCGAGGGAATTCCGCAAATGGGAGCCATTGCCTCAGGGCTGTACCCTTTTATATTTTCCTTAAGCGCTTCAAAATTATTGGCACGGTTTTTGATAAACTCCTGATCACATAAGCCTTCTTCAATGACCGTATAAATCATGGCATTTAGCATTGCCACATCCGTATCCGGCTTAAATTGCATTGTGCGCCAAGCGTACTTACTAATATCCGTTTTACGGGGATCGCATAAGACTATTTTTGCGCCATTTTTTGCGGCATTTTTAAACCAAGTTGCGGCAACCGGATGATTTGCCGTTGGGTTTGATCCAATCAACAAGATCAAGCTTGAGTGCTCGACATCGTTCACTTGGTTGCTTACCGCTCCAGAGCCCACCCCCTCCAAAAGAGCGGCGACGCTTGAGGCATGGCATAGCCTAGTGCAATGGTCGACATTATTACTGCCAAAACCTGTACGTACTAATTTTTGGAAAAGATATGCCTCCTCATTGCTACCTTTAGCAGAACCAAAGCCAGCCAAAACTTTTTTGCCGTAAGTATCGCGCAAATCCCTTAACTTTCCAGCGGTAAATTCCAGCGCCTCATCCCATGTCGCCTCCCGAAAAATATGCGACCAATCTTGTGGATTTTGAACAGCCAACTCATCTTTTGGAACACCCGATCTGCGGATTAGGGGTTTTGTTAAGCGCTGTGGGCTGTGAATATAATCCATCCCAAAACGACCCTTTACACAGAGGCGACTGTGATTAGCCGGGCCGTCCCGACCATCAACACTAATAATCTTTTCGTCCTTGATGTTATAGGTAATTTGGCAGCCGACACCGCAAAATGGGCACACAGAATCCACTTTTCGATCGACGCTTTGAGAGCCGATTCGGCTTTTGGGCATCAAAGCGCCTGTTGGACAAGCCTGAACGCATTCACCACAGGCAACGCAAGTGCTATCACCCATCGGATCATTTAAATCAAAGACAATTTCGCTATGGCCGCCGCGCATTGCATAGCCAATGACATCGTTCACCTGCTCTTCCCGACACGCTCTAACACAACGATTGCATTGAATGCATGCATCCAAATTAACGGCCATGGCTGGATGCGAAACATCCGATGCCGGCCGCTCACGACGAAGCGCTTTTAATTGAGGTCGAACTTTTACATTTAGGCGGTTTGCCCATGTACTCAATTCGCCATGCTGTTGTTCTTGCTGCTCTTCACTAGTCTCCCCAACCCACTTATAACCTTCGTCCGGCATGTCCGATAGGAGCATTTCCAAAACCAATTTTTGACTCTTTATTGCACGTTCGCTATTCGCTTTTACCTCCATGCCTGGGGTTGCGCTTCGGCAACAACTAGGGGCTAATGTACGCTCGCCATTAATTTCCACAACACAGGCACGGCAATTACCATCAGGCCTATAACCCTCTTTAAAACACAAATGGGGAATATCAACTCCATGCCTTTTTGCTGCATTTAGTATGGTTTCACCTTCGTAAGAAACGATAGCTTTTCCGTCCAGACTAAACTTCACTGTTTTCAACTCAACCTCCGTTGGGCTTGCTGGGGCGTTCATTAAGCAACCTCCTGAGGGAAGAATTTTGTGACGCAACGAATGGGGTTTGGGGCTGCCTGACCTAAACCGCAAATAGAAGCATCAACCATTACTGTAGCCAGATCTTCCAATGTGGCCAAGTCCCATGAGGCCTCTTTCATTAATTGCGCTGCCTTACCAGTGCCCACGCGACACGGCGTGCACTGACCACAACTTTCATGCTCGAAAAACTTCATCACATTTAAGGCAACATCTCGAGCCCTGTCCCGGCTGCTAAATACCATTACTGCTGCAGACCCAATGAAACAACCGTAAGGTTGCAGCGTATCAAAATCCAATGGAATCTCATTCATCGTAGCGGGCAATATTCCGCCGGATGCTCCTCCAGGCAAATACCCATAAAACTCATGACCATCTTGCATGCCACCGCAGTAGTCATCGATCAATTCTTGAATAGTGATCCCAGCAGGAGCCAACTTGACCCCAGGGAATTTGACGCGACCGCTCACGCTAAAACTACGCAAACCTTTTCGATCATGAAGGCCAAATGCACTAAACCAATCAGGTCCGCGCTGAACAATATCCCGTACCCAATAAAGGGTTTCAAAATTGTGCTCCAAAGTCGGGCGTCCAAATAATCCTACTTGAGCAATATAAGGTGGACGCATCCGCGGTTCCCCTCGCTTTCCTTCTATGCTCTCAATCATTGCAGACTCTTCGCCGCAGATATAGGCTCCGGCACCTCTTCGCAATTCAATTGATGGCAATTTAAATGGTGGATTTGCCTTTAGCTTTTCTAATTCAGCCTGAAGAATTTCTCGACAACCGTGGTACTCGTCTCGCAAATAGATGTAGCAAGCATCAATTCCCACCACTTGAGCGGCAATCAGTAAACCCTCTAAAAATCGATGTGGATCTCGCTCTAAATAAGTCCTGTCCTTAAATGTTCCTGGCTCGCCCTCGTCTATATTGATAGCCATCAGCTTTGGCGCAACTTGATCTTTCACAATTCGCCACTTTCGCCCTGCGGGAAAACCTGCGCCTCCTAGGCCGCGCAATCCCGAGTTCTCCATTGCGTTAATAACACTATTAATGTCATATTGACCTTTAGCCAATTGACCGGCCAAGACATAGCCGCCCTTGGATTTATAAGCATCATAACCAACATAATCGGGCGCAATCGACTGACCCTCTCCTTGTGGAGAAATGGAATCTTCTGTCAAATCAGCCGGCTCAAAGCTTGCATTATCCCTGGCGGTTGGATGGAGGGTTAACTTGTTTTTCACCGCCGCTGATACTTTATCTGCTGTGGCAAATATTACGGGATATTGATGCACCACAGCCACTGGAGCCTGCTCACAACGCCCAACGCATGGGGCTGAAACTACCTTGAAATTGTTGTTGCCCAATACTTCAGGCAAGCGTTTCAGCAATTCTTGGGCACCAGCCAATTCGCATGAAAGTCCATCGCAAACACGAATGGTAATATCCGCAATCGGATCATTTCCCCGCACCACCTCAAAGTGGTGATAAAAAGTGGCAACTTCATAAACCTCAACCATCGGCAAATTCATTTCTTTGGCCAAGGCAACCAGATGACGATCATGTAAAGCACGGTATTCATCGTTCAGCCTATGCAAATGCTCTATCAATAAATCTCGACGATGCGGAGCCACGCCTATTAAATTACGAACCTCAGAAATTGAGACATCATCCGCTTGACGGCCTTTTAATTTGGATTTACGGCGAATGGTTTCCCGCAAATCATCAGCGGTTGCAATAGCAATTGCCTTGATATCGCCTGAAGGCCTGAGGTGATTCATAGTGGTAGTGTCTCTAGTCGGTTGATCGCATCGATTTTGGGAAGCCATACGCTTGCGCTATATAGAGCAAAACTAAAATCAATCGCTGATTTTGGGTTATTTCAGCCCGTAAGTCCTTGACATTGCTCAAGGGATTAAAGTTGAATCAAGGGTAAACCCTACAAAGCTAACATTAAACCGGAACTTTAGCTTAGAGAAGCGAGGGGGCGGGTTTGTCGCCAGGAGGAAGGCTGTAATCAATGCCACGCTCACGCAGCCGAGCCTTATAACAATCATTAAAACCTTGCGATCCGATTTGCCACCCGATTGAAGTGCAGTCATCTTGAGCCGCCGATTGAACCGAACCGCACCCTGCCAACAGCAAACATGCGAAAACAAGAAGAATGGAGGAAAACTTAAAAACAATCATGGGATAAGAAGTGGAATGTGATTTCATAGTTAGAAGTCTACTTGATCTTGAGTTGAACCAACAGGGGGACACCATCTTTATTAGAACTAATTTCCTGAGCATCACCAAATTCGATCCGCTCATTTAAGCCAGGATTCCCTTTAACCATTATCTCTTTCGCTGTTTTGGATCGTTCTCCAGCCAAAGCCTTCAAATCATCGTCGGAAGCCGCATAGGCTTCAATTAGCTCATCCCGCAATTGCTGGTAACGCGCCTCATTATCCGGCAGCATCAATATTCGTTGAGTTAATTTAATGCGCCCGATCTTATCAGCGTAAGCGGATCTAATTGCAGCCTGCACTCTGGGATCGGAGAGGCTGGGGCTTGGCAAAGGTTCGCCTGTGGAAATTTTAAAGCCGGCCTCCTTTAATATTGCAGAATCCGCTTTTGCCCTTGACAGTTCCTGTCTATCTGCAGCCGGGTCGAATGTGCCAATTAGCTCCAATGTTGCATTGGGTTTCTTAGATAAAATTTCGCCGAATTTTTCCAGATGGTTCTGGTCATCGGAAAGAAAGATGCTTTCACCTAAAACAGCATTCACCGCATCCACATTTTCCATCCCCATTAAAGAAGCCAAAGCTCGAAATGGCGCCGTTGCAACATTAGACAAAATGGTTTTAATCGCCTGCCAAACCAATCCAGAAGCACTGAACTCAGGAGAATCTACATTACCAGCAATACTAATATTGACATCAATAATGCGATCCGAATCTTCGAGTAATGCAATTGCCAACCCTAAAGGCAATTTTTTGCCTTCAAAATTTGGCACCTCATCACCAAGCTCAATCTCCTTGATCACAAATCGATTGCCTCCCATTAGTTCGCCATCTTTGGATTTATAGTTTAGGGTTAAATCAAGACGACCATCGTTGATTTGATAGCCTGCAAAAGTCATCAGGACCGGATTGCCAGCACTTAACGGAACACTTCGAAACAAAATAGAAACGTCATGATTTCGGCGAGGATCATCAAACGATATTTGCCCTTTGGCCCGCATACTACCCGAACCTGCAACCACCCCATCCATGGCCAGAGAAGCAAACCTTCCCGGGATATTGCTAATACCCAATACAGCCGCATTAAATTTCCGGATATCAACCTTAAAATTTGGGCGCATTGCCAAATCAGAAAAAAACATTGCGCCATCTTGCAGCTTCACAGAACGCATATCCAAAATGAATTGGGTCTTTTGTGAACTTCCCTGCACCTGCGTATCAGGGGTATCTTGCGTTTCCTTTGCAAACAAACGGCGGAAATTGGAAAGTCCCGCTTCGTTGATTTCAAAACGCAATTGCGGCTGAATAATCGCCACCTCATCAATTGACAAACTGATCTTGTCTGGCGTTGTTTTCTTAAACTCTATACGGCCTATATCGCCCTTTTTCCAAGCTAGCAATGGTGCCAATTCACCGGCTTCGAAAATTGACACATCAAGCAAATCAACATTTCCGGAGAGTGCCCAGGAATTCGGTTCAAATTGAACGGCTAAGTCTGCATTTACCAACCCACTTTGCGCACGCAAATCCTTATTGGCTGGCAATAGCGGAACAAATGGGGCAACGGAAAGGCTATTAAAGGTAATTTTTCCATTTGCTGAATTGGTGTTGGTATTAAGCTCCCAAGAGGAATTTACCTTGCCGTCATCAAGCTTTAAATTGATTTCGGCGCCTAGAGTCTCAAACTTTGGATTGCTTAACCGCCCATCAACAAGCACCTTTTCATAATGAATTTTCTTTTTCGTGCCAGGAACCAAGAAATCGAGTCCGCCTAAACTAAGATCATATTGGCCGCGAACCCCATCAACTTGACCGCCGCTATCGTAATTGGCCACATCGAGCAATTCAACTGATAACGAGTTCAGCAATTCCTTTACTTGGCTAACTGAATCAGAGATGCTTAGCTTTGCGTTATGCACACTCAATTTGGCGGCGGATATTTTTAACGGATTGGATTTTTGCGACCCCTCACGTTTTGGAAGCGCTGCGTTAATTGCAGAAATGAGTTCCTGCCAGTTCCAACCAGCCGGCTTCTCTTGATAAATATTCCGCTCCAATAAAACACTCGGCTGATCCAAGGTTATCTCATCAAAACCCAACTCCCCATTGAGCAATTTAGAACCTTTCAGCCCAACAGAAAGGCGATTTAAGGTAAAAAATTCATCTCCCCCAACCTTGCCAAGATGAAAATTTTTAATTTCAACATGCAATCTCAAAGGAGAGATGTTTAATGTATCGTAGCGAATTTGATAACCAATTCGATTTCCAAAATCACCGACTTCGCGATGAATAAAACCCGGAAGCCAGAATAATCCTACAAGCCATAAGCAAATTATTATTGCCAGCACGGCCAAAATGAGTCGAACTACCCATTTTTGAAGAGCTTTAAGGGAAAACATTAACTTGTCTAATCCAGAAAATATCAGTAACAATACAAAATATCATAGAAGTAAAAAAGATACCAAAAAAAATTAACAACAAACAGGGACAGCCATGACACCAATTCATCACAAACTTTTAAAGACTGCTTTCGCCATCGGCTTATGCATTCTCGCTTTAACCCAATTTGCATCGGCGCAAAGCCGCGATGGCTTTAGCAACTTAATCGACGGACATAGCCTTGACGGATGGAACATCATTGGAAATGCAAACTGGAACATAGGCAAAGGCATGATTGAGGGGAAAAGCACCCCCAACTCTGCTGGATTTTTAGTTTCACAGGATAGCTATAAAAACTTTATTATTCGAGCTGAATTTTGGTCTGACGAAGATGCAAACAGCGGGATTTTTATTCGCTGTCAAAACCGCAATAAAATTGGCGCCGATAGTTGTTATGAAGTAAATATTTTTGATAAGCGACCAGACCAATCGTACGCAACCGGAGCGATAGTTGATGTAGCCAAAGTTAATCCGGCCCCAAAAGCTGCCGGCCGTTGGAATACTTATGAGATTATCGCCAATGGTGGTCACTTTAAAATTATCTTCAACGGTCAAGTTACTGTAGAGGATGGTCAAGACAACAAATTTGCAGAAGGCCCAATCGCCCTTCAATCGGCGGGTGGAATTGTGCGGTTTCGCTCACTACTGATTAAGAAAATCTAGTTTTCAGGTGATCGTGTAATAACAAGAACAAATTTATCTTGGGCAAAAGGGCAAAAGCTTTAGTAACGACTTCCTAGGTCGATAAAAGGCTTTTGTACCTACTAAAAGGAGCTCCAAATAAGGGAGTCTATTGAGGCAATCCCCTTTGGTTTTCCGTATAGGTAACCCTGGAAAAAGTCGCATCCTTCACCTGCCAAAAAATCACGCTGGGCAATTGTCTCAACGCCTTCGGCAACCACCTTCAAGTGCATACTTTTGGCCAACGAAATAATGGATTTTATAATCGCGCGATCTTTCTCGCCACGGTCAATGTCATCGATAAAACTTTTGTCAATCTTCAACTCATCAAGCGGTAGTCGCTTTAAATTCGATAAAGATGAAAAGCCAGTTCCAAAATCATCGATAGAAAATTTAATCCCTATGGATTTTAATGAACTCATGGTCTGAATTACGGCGTCGACATCTTGCAAAAATGCACTTTCGGTAAGCTCGAACTTCAAGTGTTGAGGTTGAACGCCAATTTGTTCTATCAACGTCTTTACTTGAAAAGCAAAACCGGGCTCATGAATTTGCCTTGCACTAATGTTAATCGACAGCGAAAACGAATCATTTATCAAATGATTTTCCAATTTTCTTAGCTCACTACAAGCCAAAAACATACCCATCTGGCCAATCTGAAGAATCAACTCGCTTTGCTCGGCAATGGGAATAAAGTAGGAGGGGTCAAGGGACTCTCCACCATCAACATTCCATCTTAGCAATGCTTCTGCGCCAACGATACAGCCATTCAAAGTAAATAGAGGCTGATAATCAAAATGAAACTGTTTTTTACTAATCGCCATGCGAAGTCGCGCCTCCACATTGATGCGACTCACAAAATCCTTATACATACCCTGGTCGAAGAATCGAAATGAATTCCTCCCGGCCGATTTTGCTTGATATAAAGCTGCGTCAACCTCCTTCATCAGCCCATCCACGCTATTAGCTTTTCCAGAAAAAATACTTGCCCCAATACTGGGAGTTATGTGGATATCAACGTGATTTACGTGGTAATTCTCACAAAGCGATACTTGAATTCTTCTGATATAGCTTTCAGCCAAATCCTTTGCTGCAGCCTTATCAGCACCCAAATTGTTTATCAACACGAAAAACTCATCCCCTCCGAGTCGAGCGGCCATATCTGTCACCCCAAGGACAGCACGCAACCGCTTTGCCACCTTGATTAATATCTCGTCTCCAACATCACGTCCGCGAACATCATTAATCGACTTAAGATGGTCGATATCAATCAGCAAAACAACTCCATAATTATTATTATTTTCGCTTGCCTTTATAGACTCTTCCAGCTTATCTAGCAACATCCTCCGATTCGGAAGATTGGTCAATGAATCATAAAACGCAAGGATGTGCAATTTTTTGTTTGCTTCAGTCAACTCCTCGGTATTGGCCTCCAGAGCACGATTTAATAGATTTCTCTCGCGATCTTCTTCGATATAGGTCTCATTCACCACCTTTAGAAATTCAAGTGGAATATCATCGGCCGAACCAAATCTTGCAAGATAATTTCTCAACTGCCTACGGAGCAATCGATGCTGGGATTCGGAAATATCAACTGTTTTTGACATAAAACGTCTATTCAGAAATCACCGTAATGGAAGTGGTTTGATTGTGTAACGAACAAGAGTGGAAATTAAAAGGTGCTAACTCACCATATGAATAAAATCCCGTCATAACAAAACTCTGCCCAACCCCATCTTCTATCGCCTCTAACTCCTCCCCCGATAATTGACCTAATACCAACCTACGACCAATACAACTCACCACCAGGGAGAGACCCGTTTGACCTTTATGATCGGCCATAATTTTCTTAGTGGCGATGCCGGATGCATCTATTAATGAATCAATATCAGTTTTCATTAATCTACAGAGACTGCCTTGGGGGATATCACCTGCAAAAGTCAAACTTTGCTCTTCCTTGTTTATCCCCAGAAGAGTTCTGATAACCGGAATTTCATTTTCATCTTTTCGGGCAGACAATGGAAACCGAAGGCCGCTACTTGGTAACTCATCCACCCTGTCGCCCAAATATTTTGCATAAGTTTCCAAAGCCGGAGCATGATCAAGCTCAAAAACGGTACTACCTACGGAACGAGTAACGACTCGCTCAATTCCAAATTCTACCCAACCGGTAGAAAAACCCGAGTGAATTTCTAAGTCTCCAAAAAAGGCCAGTATGGCGATACAGTTTTGTTCTGCAGGGCCATCGGCCATGACCCATGTCTTTATAAAACGAGGTCCATCACCTGCAAGCCCGCCCGTAACGGGAATATTGCCCGCACTTAAACCTGCTGATAATTTAGTGCCATCAACCGATAACCCACCCGTTAATACAAATAAATGCCGTAGATCTGGCGCCTGAATTTTTTCAATCAGTTCTGCAACCAACTCTTGTGTTTTATGCCCATCCCCGGGGTTGATCTTAAACAGCTTTACCGACCCACGATCAAAGCTTACCGCGCTAATAGTTATACTGGCATCAGTAATGTCCGTACCACATATATTCCCGGCAGTGCTTACGCCAACAATATGGGCGGATGGGAAAAGCCGGCGAAGATCTTCATAGCAGATGGGATCAAAAAAATAATCCGTCTCCGCAAAAACAAGTACAAGGTTTACATGATTTTGAGGTTCCGGTGGAATATCCCACCCATGGGACTTAGTCCAGGAAAATTGATTAATTTTCATTAGGTATCTCAGTTATTTTCTAAGAAACTTCTTAATTCCTTGATGATAGCAGTGATAGGCGTATCACGCCATTTTGACTATTTTCTTACTAAATACTGGCGGGCGCACAAAATAATTAATTAAATTAAAACCCTCTTCGCAAATTTCAATTAAAGAGTTCAACTGAGAACAATTAGGGGCAAAGTAAACCGTCTTTAATCGGTTTACTTTGCCCCTAAAATCAAAGCAAAAGTGAAACGGCTTACATTTGAATTACGTGCCAAACATTATTAAATCCATCTCCTGTCTTATCTCCAGGATTGGCGTCTTTTGACCAGAAGTAAAGAGGCTTTCCTTTGTAGGCCAATTGCTTTTGACCATCATTTCGAGTTACAACCGAAAAATCGCCAGAAAGCTTGGCGCCGGCCTCAATATACAAAGGGGGCCAATTCGTCGCACACGCCGCCACACATTCTGATTTACCAGAATTGGCTGAATCCTTATCAAAAACATATAGCGTCTTCCCATAACTGCTAACCAATATTCCATTGGAAGCCTTTACGAAATCGGCCGACCCTACCCGAACATCCGGCGTCGAAGCGCAAGCCGCAATTAAAACAGCTGAAGCTATCATCAAAAACTTGTTGAAATGGGTGCTCATCTTATTTCCTTTTTGTTGGTTTATCTTCTAAGTAATTAGGTTCCAGGGCCAACTAAAGTAATTTCAATTCGCCGATTTTGACTTCTGCCATCAGTCGAATCATTTGATGCAACCGGATTCGTTTCACCCATACCTTGGGCCGAAATCAGGGCTGGGGCTACACCTTTACGAATTAGGTAATCAGCCACATTGTCCGCCCTTCTTGAAGATAAATCCAAGTTTGTGCTAATTCCTAAGCGACGCAATTCAGGTCCGATAGGAACATTATCTGTATATCCCCTGATTACCACTTTGGTATTTTGAAAGCCGCTTAAGGTTGGGGCCATTTTTGCCAATACCGCTTCGGCTTTTGCATTTAACCGATACCCTCCTTCTGAAAACAGGATCTTATCCTTGATGGTGACTTTTAACTCCCCTTGCAACTGGCGAATTTCTACTTCATCACCCTGGTACGCTTGCTGCAACTGCGAATAAGCTTGGTCAAGTTGGTTATATTTTTGCTGTGTAACGCACCCAACCAATATCCCAATTAGGGAAACGGATAAAACCGTAAACAGCCGTTTTGTTAGCATCATTTTTCTATCGCCTTTAAAAAATTGTTTATTAAGTTTAATGCAATCAATAAAAGATGCAAATTACCCTAATGCCCATGAGTGGAAAACCAGTCAAAATGAAAAAGCCCAGCAAAAAACATGCTGGGCTTTCTTATATTACTTGGCGGAGAGGGCGGGATTCGAACCCGCGGTAGGCTATTAACCTACGTACGCTTTCCAGGCGTATGACTTAAACCGCTCATCCACCTCTCCGAAAACCATCAATTATACGATTCGCGAAGAGGTACCCATCTAAATCAGGCGAGCGCCGTTTATAAAGCCTCCTTTAACTGCTCTAAAATTGCTGGATTCTCAAGGGTTGACGTATCCTGAGTAACCTCCTCACCTTTTGCAATAACCCTCAATAAACGACGCATAATCTTGCCGGATCGCGTTTTGGGTAAGTTATCGCCAAAGCGAACATCTTTTGGCTTTGCAATTGGTCCAATTTCCTTTCCTACCCAATTACGCAACTCGGTAGCGATCTTTTTCGCCTCATCGCCAGTTGGCCGACCGCCTTTTAGAACCACAAATACGCAAATCGCCTCACCCGTCATATCGTCTGGGCGACCAACTACTGCAGCTTCAGCTACCAACGGATTGGCAACCAGACAGGACTCAATTTCCATCGTACCCATGCGGTGACCGGAGACGTTCAGCACATCGTCAATCCGACCTGTAATGGTGAAATAGCCCGTTACAGCATCTCTAATGGCACCGTCACCTGCCAAATACAGACGTCCTCCTAATTCTTCTGGGAAATACGACTTCACAAAACGGTCTGGGTCATTCCAAATGGTACGAATCATGGATGGCCAAGGGCGCTTAACTACCAAAATTCCTCCGCTACCGTTGGCTACATCATGGCCAACTTCATCAACAATCGCCGCCATAATTCCAGGTAAAGGCAATGTACATGAGCCGGGAACCATTGGTGTCGCACCTGGCAACGGTGAAATCATATGACCGCCAGTTTCAGTCTGCCAGAATGTATCGGCAATTGGACAACGTCCACCACCAATATTCTCGTAATACCACATCCACGCTTCAGGATTAATTGGCT
Organism: uncultured beta proteobacterium; assembly: GCA_903826775.1. Taxonomy (GTDB): domain Bacteria; phylum Pseudomonadota; class Gammaproteobacteria; order Burkholderiales; family Burkholderiaceae; genus Polynucleobacter. The sequence continues at coordinate 22,306 of CAIKFU010000118.1, forward strand.
CACCCACAGAACCGAGCAAGCGCAAAGAAGATAAATCATATTTTTTAGGGTGTATCGCCTCATTACCGCTACAAGCCTTAATCAGCGAACGGATTGCAGTTGGGGCGGTATAGAAAATAGTCGCTTTGTGCTTTTGAATCATGTCCCAAAAACGACCGGCGTTTGGATAAGTGGGCACGCCTTCGAACACAATTTCCGTACAACCAACCGCAAGCGGACCATAGGTTATGTAAGAGTGCCCAGTAACCCAGCCAATGTCCGCAGTACACCAAAACACATCACTTGGCTTAATATCAAAAGTCCACTTCATTGTAAGGATTGCCCACAGCAAATACCCTCCCGTGGAATGCTGAACGCCCTTTGGTTTTCCGGTTGAGCCCGAGGTATACAAAACGAACAAAGGATGCTCTGCGCTTACCCACTCAGGCTCACAAGTCGTTGATTGGCCATCAACCAATTCATGCAGCCACGAATCGCGACCGGCTACCATTGGAATATTGCCGCCAGTACGCTTGTAAACTACGACATTCTTTACCTGCTCGCACTCACCAAGCGCAAGCGCTTCATCGACAATCACCTTAAGCGGCAGCGCCTTACCGCCACGCAACTGCTCATCAGCGGTAATAACTGCTACTGCACCAACGTCAACAATTCGTTCTTGCAATGATTTTGCAGAAAATCCGCCAAACACGACCGAGTGGGTTGCCCCAATCCGGGCACAAGCTTGCATAGCAACAACACCCTCAATCGACATTGACATGTAAATAATGACACGATCGCCTGACTTAATGCCCATCTTACGCAAGGCATTGGCGAACTGCGAAACACGGTCAAGCAATCCCTGATAGCTGACTTTAGTGACTGCACCATCATCGGCTTCAAAAATAAGGGCGGTCTTCTCGCCATTCCCTTTTTGAATATTAACGTCAAGGCAGTTATAGGAGGCATTTGTTAAGCCATCCTCAAACCATTTATAGAACGGGGCATTGGATTCATCTAAAACCTTTGTAAATGGCTTTTTCCAATACAGATTCTCCTTGGCAAGGCGACCCCAAAACCCCTCATAATCTTTTTCAGCCTCAGCGCAAAGCTTGTTATATGCTTCCATACTTGGAATCGCCGCATTTTTTGCAAAATCTGCGGGAGGATTAAAAACTCGGTTTTCGTGCATCAGTGATTCCATGCTTAGCAGCCCTCTATCTAATAATCATTAATCTAATAATTCAAAAATAACGCAAAATGATGGCAATGTACCTTCAAGAAACAACAAGATAAGTGAAAACAGGGGGGATTTGCTCTATGGCAAACCCTTAAAATAGGGCAAAC
>CAIKFU010000119.1 GCA_903826775.1 uncultured beta proteobacterium
ACTCCGCAATGAGAAGTTTTTCAAATGAAACGGGTATTAAGCTATATGATATCGGCGATGGGATTTGTCACCAAGTCATGCCTGAAGGCGGACATCTCACCTGTGGCGATCTAATTGTTGGCACCGATACGCACTCAGTTACATATGGCGCATTCAATGCTTTCGGCACCGGCATTGAAGGTACTGATGTGACTGCCGTAATGATGAGTGGAAAATTGTGGTTTCGAGTCCCTGAAACCGTTCACGTAAAACTTGATGGACCCCTTCAAGCAGGGGTTTGGGCAAAAGACGTTACCCTTCACATGCTTGGAAAATTTGGCGCAGAGGGGTTAAATTATAAAACCATTGAATATGTAGGCGACGCTGTTTCTGAGATGGGCATCGATGATCGTATGACCCTTTGCAACCATGCCGCTGAACTTGGTGCGAAAGCGGCAATACTAGAAGCCGATAAAAAAACATTTTCTTGGTTGCATGCTCATGGAGCGAAACCTCCCCAACCTGTTTTTGCCGATGCCGATGCTATATATGAGAGAAAAATTACAATTAATACGGGAAACCTTAGCCCACAGGTTGCCAGAAAACATAAAGTTGACGACATTGTCTCTGCCCATGAAGTTAATAACCAACGAATACAATTCGCCCTAATTGGTACATGCACTAATGGTCGGTTAGATGATATTAGGCAAGCGGCTGCTATTCTAAAAGGTCGAAAATTGGCCGCAGGGGTTAGGATGATTGTTACGCCCGCATCAAGACAAATTTACCTTGATGCTTTGCGAGAGGGATTAATAGAAGCCTTAACCATGGCTGGAGCATCATTTGAAGCTGCGGGTTGCGGAACTTGCGTTGGCATTACTAATCACCTAGTGCCCGGAGATGGCGACACAGTCATCTCAACCGCTAATCGTAACTTTCAAGGAAGGTTATCCAACTACAATTCGGAAATTTGGCTTGGTTCAGCAGCTACGGTTGCCGCTTCCGCCCTTACTGGCTATATTACAGATCCCAGAACAGTATCTGGCGGAGATTGGAGGCCAATAGTATGACCTCAATTTCTTTAAATAAAGTAATTGGAGAATCATTTCTACTTGGCGACGAAGTAAATACTGATATTCACTGCTCCAATAAATATCAACCTGGAAAAGATATTCAATTTATGTCGAAGATTGCATTTAACGAATTAAGTCCGGGTCTAGCTACACGTATTACAAATACAGACGGAGGAATATTGGTTGCCGGAGATAATTTTGGAATCAACTCTTCACGCGAGCAGGCAGTCCAAATTATGCTTTTAATGAATATCAAAGGCATCGTTGCTAAATCGTTTGGCAGGCAATTTTTTAGGAACGCTATTAATAATGGCATGCCATTACTGGAATGCGATACATCCAATATTGAAGGTGGCACATTTCTTGAGATAAATTTTCGTACTGGATGCATAAACTCGTTAAATAAAATTCCTATAAAAGCACTACCTCTTCCTAATGAGATTATTAAAATAATAG
>CAIKFU010000120.1 GCA_903826775.1 uncultured beta proteobacterium
GGAGACTAGTGATGCCAACACGCCGTAATTTTTTGAAAAATACTTTTTTTTCGGGGTTAACCTTTTGTTCGTGCGGACTACTCGAACAAGCCCATGCTCAGTACCCCGTCTCAGAAGAGAAAAAGCTATTAGTAGCTAAGACAAAAGATGCCGGCAATGATCCTGAGTTGAATTACCGGCACCCCCTGATGGGAACTAAGCATAAACCTATCATTATTGACGGCAAGCGAATTTTTACGGTGGATACTCACGCTCATTGTTTTTTTCCAGAATCAGTTGCCTTGGCTGGTGATGGCGCAGTAGTTAACGCGGCTGTTAAAGGTGGTCCGCAACATTACATCCCCATTTCAGATCGTTCTGCAGTGCAATATCGTTTAGATACGATGGATGCAATGGGGATTGATATGCAAGTTCTTTCTTGTAATGTCTTTTGGTACAACAAAAACCGTGAAGTGGCACAAGAAATTTGCCGCATTAATAATGAAAACCTTGCTGCCCTTTGCCAAGTCTTTCCAACACGTTTTTCTGCGTTTGGATCCATTGCCTTACAGTTTCCAGATTTAGCTGTACAGCAGCTGGAAACTATTATGAAAACTCCTGGCTTGCATGGCGTTGCCGTCCAAGCCAATGTATTAGGGGTAGATTTTTCTGATCCAAAATTCGATCCAGTTTGGGACAAGGCTCAGGAACTAAAGGCAACTTTGTTTATGCATCCACAAAGCACCCCACAACTCGCATCGCGTTTTAAGGGTAATGGCTGGCTGGCTAATACTATTGGAAATCCTTTAGATACAACCATTGCTTTGCAGCATCTCATTTTCGATGGTACTTTGGATAAGTTTCCGAATTTAAAAATAATGGCCGCCCATGGGGGAGGTTTTTTGGGATCTTACGCGCCGCGCTCTGATCACAGTTGCTTTATTTCTCCTAGTAATTGCGATCAAAATATTAAACTTAAGAAAAAACCAACTGAATATTTAAATCAGTTGTATTTTGATTCCTTAGTATTTACTCCAGAAGCGTTGCGTCATCTTGTGGCCCAAGTCGGCGCAAGTCAAGTTGTAATTGGTACTGACCAGCCTATACCTTGGAATGAAGATCCGGTTGGACATGTTATGGCAACGCCACTGAGCAATAAAGATAAGGCGAGTATTTTAGGGAATACCGCTGTTCGCGTTTTGGGGATAAAAAATACCTAAAGCTTTGAAACTAAGGCAACTAATACATATCTTTATAGTGGAAAAATTTCAAACTCATTTTTTCTAGATTTATAAATTAGATGCATGTTTGTTGAAATTCAAAGCATTAAAGTGAAATAACGAATCACCTAAGGAGATTTAATGTTGATTCATTTTCTCAGACGTACTCAATATTGGGTTGTCGGTTTGTTATTAATTCTTTGTTCCATGCAATTTTTATATGCCCAGCAAAAAACGCAAAGTGATTACCCCAATCGCCCTATTCGGGTAGTAATACCGTATGTCGCTGGTGGTCCAATGGATTTTATTGGCCGTACCTTGGGGCAAAAATTAAGCCCAATTCTTGGGCAAAATTTTATTATTGACAATAAACCAGGGGCTGGCGGTGCCTTAGGTACTGATATTGTTGCCAAATCTACGCCGGATGGCTACACAATTCTTGATACTTCATCAAGCTATGCAAGCTTACCTATTATTTCAGCTTCTTTGCCCTATGATCCAATGAAAGACTTTCAGCCGATTACGCAAGTTGCAGATAGTGTGGGTTTTGTAATTGTTGCTCGTCCTGATTTACCTGCTAAAAACTTACAAGAGTTTATTAATGAAGCTAAAGCCCATCCGGATCATTTCACTTATGGCAGCGGTGGAATTGGTAACGTGATGCATTTTGCTGCTGAGTTTTTTAATAGTAGCGCGGGTATCAAAATGACCCATATTCCATATAAAGGGGTCGCACAAGCATTAACAGATTTAATGTCTAGCAGGATTGATATTTTTATTGGACCAGGGACTGCAGTTTTACCATTTGTAAAGACCGGTAAAATCCGCGCATTAGCAATTACAGCCAATAAACGTTGGAGTGAATTGCCTGATACTCCAACAGCTGATGAAGCTGGAGTTAAAGGTTTTGTATATGTTCCGTGGTATGGATTTTGGTTTCCTGCGGGAGTGCCTCGAGAATATGTAAATCGCATGCGCAATGAGATTGCTAAAATCCTCAGTGATCCAGATGTTAAAAAATTATTTTATGAACAAGGTTTTGTAACGGTGGGATCAACTCCCGAGGAGTTTGCAAAAGTGATTGAAAATGAAATTGAAGCCAACAAGAAACTGGCATTAAAAATTGATTTTCATGAAAAATAGAAAAGTTGAACTATGTCCCTGCCTTTAGATGGAATACGTGTTTTAGAGTTGGGGAATTTTATTGCCGGTCCATTTTGCGGCATGCTACTGGGAGATATGGGGGCGGATGTTATCAAGATAGAGCGCCCATCTCGAGGCGATCAGACTAGAGCGATGCCACCCTTAGTGAATGGAGAAAGCGCTAGTTTTGCAGCATTAAATCGAAATAAGCGTAGTTTGGTTTTGGATTTAAAGCAAGAAAAAGCTAGAGAAATTATCTTAAAATTAGTAAAAGAAACCGATGTTTTCCTTGAAAATAATCGACCTGGTGTTATGGAGTCATTGGGTCTGGGTGCTGAGGATATAAAAAAAGTAAACCCCAATATTGTCTACACCTCGGTTTCTGGCTTTGGACAAACTGGTCCAGACCGAAGACGTGCAGGCGTAAACCTGATAATTGAAGCTTTCTCTGGGACCCTCTCAGTTACGGGACGTCAAAATGAAATGCCTACAAGGCCTGGCATCCAAACTGCCGATATTTTTGGTGCATTATTTGCTACCTATGCTACTTTGTGCGGTCTTATTAGTGTTTTGCAGAATCGCGGTGGGCGTACGGTAGATATTTCATTGGTAGAGGCATCGATTGCGGCTGCAGCATGGGAAACAGCCAGCTTTCTAGCAACAGGGGAGATACCTAAACGTTTAGGCGATCAACATCGCTTAAATGCGCCTTATCAGCTATTTGAAACAAGCGATCATCAATATCTTGCTATTGGTACACCAAATGATCAACTTTTTGAACGATTTATGAATAGCCTTGGATTGGAGAAATACTTAAGAGATCCTCGTTTTGCTTCTTATGTTTTAAGAAAACTAAACGAAAAGGATTTATTGGGGCTAGTAATACCAGCTGTTCAATCTAAAAAATCAGATTATTTAGAGAATTTGTTGCGTAATAATGGTGTGCCTTGTGCCCGCATGAATAATATTAAAGAAGTTTTTGAAGACTTGCATGTTATTGATAGAAAGGTAGTAGTAGAAGTTATTCATCCAATTATGGGTAAGATGCAAGCCGTTCGAAATCCTGTGTTAATGAAGGAGGGGAGCCCAACAATCCGGCGGCATGCTCCATTATTGGGTGAACACTCACGCGAAATTTTGCTTGAATTAGGGATATCAGAAGAAGAATTTGGGGTATTAGAGAGGCAGGGAGTCATCCTTGCACTAAAAGGATAATTTATGAATATTTGGCGTAGTCTATTATTTGTTCCGGCAAATCAAGAGCGAATGTTAAGGAAAGTAAACTCTCTGGCAGCGGATGGATTTATTTTTGATTTGGAAGATACGGTGCCCGTTGAAGAAAAACAAAATGCACGTGAAATGAGCCGGGAGTGTATCGCTAGTGTTGTAGGAAATCGAAGTTGGGTTCGAATTAATGCAATTTCAAGTGGGTTTATTCATCAGGATATTGAGTTTTTTACAGGAATAGATGGTTTGGCGGGATTTATTGTTCCCAAGCAAGATTCTCCAGAAGATGTAGCTATGGTGGATCGATTGATTTCTAGCGTAGAAATATCAAAAGACTTACCTGTTGGGTCAACCCCAATCATCGTGATGATTGAAAGTGCAAATGGCGTTTTGGATTCACGTGCAGTAATGAATGCTGCTACTCGGACACAAACCATGATTTATGGTGGTGGAGAAGATGGGGATATGAATGTGTCTTTGGGTGCTACATGGACAAGCGAGGGTCCTGAAATGATGTTTGTACGGCAATTTTCTTTGGTGTCGGCACGTGCCGCAGGTTTTGATTTTCCTCTAGATGGTGTTTTTTCTAATGTTCAAGATTTTGATGGTTTTGAGCGTGACACGATGTTGTCATGCCGTCTAGGCTTTAGAGGTCGCACTGTAATTCACCCAAACCAAATTGAAGCCGCTAACAGAATTTATACTCCCACTAAAGAGAGGATTGAGTACTATACGCGTGTAATTGAGGCATTTAATTTAGCCCTTTCTAAGGGTATTGCCAGTACAACAGTGGATGGAAAGTTAGTGGACGTAGCAATGGCAAAAACCGCCCAGCGGCTTTTGGATCATGTTGTTGCAATAAGAGCTCTTGAGGCGCTCTTAGGAAGGACTTAAGTCATGATTCAAGCAGCTATCATAGGGCTTGGCCGTTGGGGCAGAAACTTAGTAGAGTCAGTTCAACATAGCTCAAATCAGATTCAATTTACCCTAGCAGTGGTGCAGAATCTTGATAAACATAGGGATTTTGCTCAATCTAAAAACCTGCAATTATCTGATAGATTTCAGGATGCTCTAGAAGATTTGGCTATACAGCTTATTGTTATTGCTACCCCGCATAATTTACATATAAAGCAAATTGTTGCTGCCGCTAATGCAGGAAAAAATGTGCTTTGTGAGAAACCTTTGGCGCTTAGCGTTCAAGAGGCTCAAATCGCGATTGATGCCTGTAAAGCATTCGGCGTTCAATTAGGTGTAGGTCATGATAAGCGCTATTGGCCCTCCATGCAGGCATTACAAAAAGTGGTGTTAAGCGGTTCTCTTGGAAATTTAATTCACATAGAAGGCAATTTTTCAAATGAGAATTCAAAAATTATTTCAAGTGTATGGCGAAATGAACCTGAAAATATTCCAGGCGGCAGCATTACTGCTACCGGCATCCATATTGTCGATGCATTTGTAAATCTAATGGGGCCAATTAGTAAGGTGCAAGGCAAATATATTGCCCATAAAAACTCAAAAGAGTTTCATGATTCAATGTCTCTCTTATGTGAATTTGAATCTGGCACTACCGGTGTTATTTCATCTGTTCGCCCAACACCTCTATTTTGGCGGATCCATATTTTTGGTGATTTAGGTTCTGCCGAAGTGAATGGGCAAAATATGATGAATATTTATAGCCAAGGTAAGTCTGTGGAGGTTCAACAGTTTGAACCTCTAAATGCTTTACGCTTTCAATTGGAGTTGATGGCCAGGTCCATTGAAAACACAGAGCCTTACCCCATGGGCGAAAAGCAAATGATTAATACGGTTAAGGCATTTGTAGCTTCAGCCAAAGCCCTTGATGAGGGTATAGTAATTAAAACAAAATAAACTAAGGATATTTAAAGGTAATTAGGGCGTTTCGTAACCAATGTATCCTTGGAGATACTTATGGTTACTGGGGCTCATACGGTTTTTAGTTGTGCGACCAACTTTTTGAATGGTCGCAAGTGTGTTTTTTGCGGTTCTTTTAAGACGGTAAAGAC
>CAIKFU010000121.1 GCA_903826775.1 uncultured beta proteobacterium
CGGCCACTTCCGATCAAATCAAAGCGGAAATTGATGAGCAAGCGGCAACCTACGAGGACCCAAAAGAAGTCGTACGTTGGTTCTACAGCGATCCACGTCGTCTTAAGGATATTGAGGCGTTGGTTTTGGAAAACAATGTTATTAAATATGTAACCGAGTTTGCGGTGGTAAGTGATAAGGCATTAAGCTTTGAAGAGCTTAGTAAGCTTAGTTAATCCTATGGTGCATACTACTAAAAACATACTTATATAAAGGTTAAACATCAATGAGCCATTTAAAGCTCGACGAATCCACTTCCGAGCGAATTCAACCGCTTGGTTTAGGTCTGGTTCCCATGGTTATAGAAACCTCGGGTCGTGGAGAGCGTGCATATGACATTTATTCTCGACTACTCAGAGAGCGGGTTGTTTTCTTGGTTGGAGAGGTAAACGATCAAACGGCGAATTTGGTAATTGCCCAATTACTTTTTCTGGAAAGCGAAAACCCTGACAAAGAAATTTCTTTGTACATCAATTCTCCAGGCGGTTCTGTCTCTGCAGGTTTGGCCATATACGATACGATGCAGTTTATAAAGCCTCATGTGAGTACTTTATGCATGGGAATGGCTGCTAGTATGGGCGCATTTTTGCTGTGCGCAGGCGAAAAAGGGAAGCGGTATGCTCTTCCGAACTCACGCGTTATGATTCACCAGCCATTAGGTGGCGCTCGTGGGCAAGCATCAGATATCGAAATTCAAGCCCGTGAAATTTTATATTTGCGAGAACGGCTTAATCAAATTCTTGCTGACCGGACCGGTCAATCCATGGAAGCGATTGCTAAGGATACAGATCGAGATAATTTTATGTCTGCCGAACAAGCTAGGGATTACGGGTTGATCGACAAGGTTATTGAAAAGCGTCCATAAATTGACTGATACAAAAACCCCAGGATCCACTGGATCTTCAGATAAATTACTTTATTGCTCCTTCTGTGGCAAGAGCCAGCATGAGGTAAAGAAATTAATCGCCGGTCCTTCTGTTTTTATTTGCGACGAATGCATTGATTTATGCACTGACATAATCCAAGAAGAAGTTGCAAAATTGCCAACCGATTCGAGTGGGGATAAATTACCAACCCCGCATGAAATTAGAGCAAATTTAGATCAATATGTTATTGGTCAAAATGAGGCGAAAAAAACGCTTGCAGTTGCGGTATATAACCACTACAAGCGTTTGCAATACCTGCCTAAACCCAAAAAAACAAAAACAGAAAAATCGGCAAAATCAACTGAATCAGCTGATAAATCCGCCGATAAAATGGAATCCAAGTTGCCAGCAAAGGCAATTGTCGATGGAGTTGAGTTAGCGAAAAGCAATATCTTGCTGATTGGTCCAACCGGATCTGGAAAAACGCTCCTAGCCCAAACGCTCGCGAGAATGCTTGATGTGCCATTTGTAATGGCTGATGCAACAACATTAACTGAAGCGGGTTATGTTGGCGAAGACGTTGAAAACATCATTCAAAAACTCCTTCAGGCTTGCGACTATAACGTTGAAAAAGCCCAAAGAGGTATCGTCTATATTGACGAGATAGATAAAATTTCTCGTAAATCCGATAATCCATCGATTACACGTGACGTGTCTGGTGAGGGTGTCCAACAGGCATTATTAAAGCTTGTGGAAGGCACCATGGCCTCAGTGCCCCCTCAGGGAGGGCGCAAGCATCCAAATCAAGACTTTCTGCAAGTGGATACAACAAACATCCTCTTTATTTGCGGAGGGGCTTTTGATGGCCTTGAGAAGGTCATTCAGCAACGAACAGCAAAAACTGGAATAGGGTTCAATGCTACCGTACCAGGAAAAGATGATCGGGGCATTAGCGATCTTCTTGTCGAAGTGGAGCCAGAAGATTTGATTAAATTTGGTTTGATTCCAGAATTAATTGGGCGTCTTCCGGTAGTTGCTACCTTGTCTCAATTAGATGAAGAAGCGCTTATTAAGATTTTGACTGAGCCAAAAAATGCTTTGGTAAAGCAATACCAAGCATTGTTAACCATGGAAGGTGTGGAGCTTGAAGTACGGGTTGCCGCACTCTCTGCAATTGCTAAAAAGGCAATTGCTCGAAAATCTGGCGCACGCGGACTTCGATCAATACTTGAGGGATCGCTGATGGATGTCATGTATGACCTGCCAACATTAAAAAATGTTCAAAAGGTTGTTATTGATGAAAGCAGTCTTCAGGATGGAGGAAAACCTTTAATGGTGTACAAACAGTCTGATGAGAACTCAACCCCAACCGAGTTGTCAAAAAAGGCTTAATTAACCCTAATTTCGTTATTTTTTGCCCATTTTTGGCTCTTTTTGTATATTTTTCATTCCTTTTTCCCTTGTATTTTTAAAGGTAGAACCCATATAGGTTGTATCCTAGTCGTGAACAAACACTCTCTTTAGTAGTTTTTTACTTTTGAGAAGTTTTTGAGCGATTGACTACTTTGGAGGATTTCCCGATGTCTGGCCATTTATTGTTACCCTCTGAACCAATTCAACTGCCATTACTCCCATTGCGGGATGTGGTCGTATTTCCTCACATGGTAATCCCGCTATTTGTAGGGCGTCCAAAATCCATTAAAGCCCTAGAGGCTGCCATGGAAACAGGTAAAAGCGTGCTTTTAGTTGCGCAAAAAACGGCAGCTAAAGACGAGCCTGTTGTTGAGGATTTATATGAGGTTGGTTGCATAGCCAATATTTTGCAAATGTTGAAATTGCCTGATGGTACCGTTAAGGTATTGGTAGAAGGCGCTCAGCGCGCCCAGGTAAGTCAAATTGAAGATAGTCTTGGATACTTTAGTTGCGAAGCAACGCCAAAATCCATAGACGTACTTGATGCTCATGAGACCGAAGCCTTGCGGAGGGCGATCATGGCGCAATTTGATCAATACGTAAAATTAAACAAGAAAATACCTCAAGAAATTTTGGCTTCGCTTGTAAGCATAGATGACCCAAGTCGTCTAGCCGATACTATCTGCGCCCATTTGCCAGTTAAGCTGGAGCAAAAACAGCAATTACTAGAGATGACCGATGTTGTTCAAAGGCTGGAAAGCTTATTAGCAGATCTAGAAAGTGAAATTGATATCCTTCAGGTTGAAAAGCGCATTCGAGGTCGCGTAAAACGTCAGATGGAAAAAAGTCAGCGCGAATATTACTTAAATGAACAGGTTAAGGCAATTCAGAAAGAGTTAGGCGAAGGCGAAGAAGGCGCAGATCTTGAGGAATTAGAAAAGCGCATCAAAGCTGCAAGAATGCCAAAGGAAGCTTTAAAAAAAGCCGAATCTGAACTTAAGAAATTAAAGTTAATGTCGCCAATGTCTGCGGAAGCGACGGTAATTCGTAATTTCATTGACACGCTAGTTAATCTTCCATGGAAAAAGAAAAGCAAGATTAATAACGATCTTACGAATGCCGAAAAAGTTTTAAATGAAGACCACTACGGGCTAGATAAAGTTAAAGAACGAATTTTGGAATACCTTGCAGTCCAACAAAGAGTGGATCGAGTGAAAGCACCGATTCTTTGCCTGGTTGGACCTCCGGGGGTGGGTAAAACCTCATTGGGTCAGTCTATAGCCAGAGCAACCAACAGGAAGTTTGTTAGGATGGCCTTGGGTGGAGTTCGTGATGAATCTGAAATTCGCGGCCATCGGAGAACATACATTGGTTCAATGCCAGGAAAAATTCTAACGAGCTTAACCAAAATTGGTGTTAGAAATCCATTATTCCTTTTGGATGAAGTGGATAAGATGGGTATGGATTTTCGTGGTGATCCAGCTAGCGCATTGCTAGAAGTGTTGGATCCGGAACAAAACCATACCTTTCAAGATCACTACATTGAAGTCGATTTTGATCTGTCCGACGTCATGTTCGTCGCAACAAGCAATACTTTGAATATCCCTGCTGCGTTACTAGATCGTATGGAGGTCATTCGCCTCTCGGGTTACACCGAAGAAGAGAAGATCCATATTGCAATGGATCATCTCTTGCCCAAGGTCATGAAAAATAATGGCGTCAAGGCAGAAGAGCTGGCGGTCGAAGAGTCGGCCTTACGTGACATCGTGCGTTATTACACGCGTGAAGCAGGGGTGCGCTCTCTTGAACGTGATATTGGCA
>CAIKFU010000122.1 GCA_903826775.1 uncultured beta proteobacterium
ACTAGGAGCTTTGGATGCTAAATCTGCGCCAATATTGCCGCTATCGCCGGATCGGTTATCAACTACTACTTGTTGATTTAGTGTCTTTGAGAGTTCTAGAGCCAAAATGCGACCTATTACATCTGTGGCTCCCCCTGGAGGGAATGGAATAATCAGTTTAATAGGTTTGGTAGGATAAGCCTCTTGTGCCTGGGATGGCAATAAAAACATCAGAAAGGATGCAGAAAAAACTAACGCTATTGATTTGTGAAATAGTGGACTCATATTCTTATATTCTTAAGGCAGTATTAGGTTGTTATTTGAATTAGTTTAATCGAGTAAACCCCATACATTAAGTTTTATTTGCAATAGCAATTAATTAATTTTTGGTTTTTAGTTGATATTTGCCGCATAAATTATGCAGTTTAATCTTGATGAAGTAAGGTTTTCGAGGCATTTCTTTACTACGCCATTTACAATTAATGCGAATTTTAAACTTGCTTCTTTGGCCAACATAAAGACCTTGTCGATTTATGCCAATGATGCTGTATTAACTATGTTTACCTGTGACATGTTTTGAAAATTAGGTCATACTAAGTGCATTAATAAATAATACCCTCTCCAATGATGTGGAAAGGGTAGTTTTAACTTGATATGGAGAGGTTGTTTTATGCGCTTGTTTACCTATTACGGATCCGGCCACAACTCATTGGTTGGGTTATTTAAGGATTCTGCCCAGGAGGAGTTCATTTCCCTTGCTGAGGTAAATGGTAGTTTACCTAAATCCTTGCGTGAAATTGTCGGCTCCCCTAGCGCATTAAAAGCTATTAAGGAAGTGCATTCTGATATTAAGACTAGCTGGAAATCTGCACAGGGAATATCTTTTGCCCCATTAATTCCAGACCCACAAAAAATTATTTGCATGGGTTTAAATTATGCAGACCATGCTAAGGAGGGCGGTAATGCCCGTCCAGACTACCCATCGTTTTTTATGAGGGTCCCAAGCTCTTTGTTGGGACATCTTCAACCCATGATATTGCCGACCGTTTCAACAAAGTTGGATTACGAGGCTGAGTTGGCATTTGTGATTGGAAAAACATGCCGACACCTTACCAAAGAAAATGCTTTAACTGCGATTGCAGGCTACAGTCTTTTTAATGACGGTAGCCTACGCGATTATCAGCGAAAAACTAATCAGTGGACTATAGGAAAGAATTTTGATAAAACAGGCGGGTTTGGACCATGTTTGGTAACCCCCGATGAGCTACCTGTTGGGGCGCATGGTTTAAGAGTTCAGTCGCGCTTAAACGGCAAAGTAATGCAGGATGGCAACACAAAAGATTTTTTATGGAACGTGATTGAAACATTGGTATTAATTTCCGAGGTAATGACTCTAGAGCCCGGTGACGTTATTATTTCTGGAACTCCTGCCGGGGTTGGCTATGCTAGAACGCCCCCGGTCTTTATGCAGGCAGGCGATGAGATTGAAATAGAAATTGATGGTGTGGGTTTACTAAAAAATACAGTGCAGCAAGAAGTTTTATAAAGTTAAAAATATATTTGTAGTTTGTAACGTTTATAGAAAGGTTTTATATGAGTTCAGCATTTGTAATTGAGCCTCCAATTATTCATTCACTTTCTGTGGCAGGCGATACTCGCCGTTTTGCTGTGAATCGCATTTTTTGCGTGGGCAGGAATTATGCTGATCATGCTAGGGAAATGGGGCATGACCCAGACCGAGAGCCCCCATTTTTTTTTATGAAGCCAGCTTCTGCAATTGTTGCTGATGGACTCGATACCGCTTATCCAAGCTTATCAAGTGATGTGCATCATGAGATTGAAATGGTTGTTGCAATAGGTAAAGGTGGTGCAAACATCTCTCCAAGTAGTGCTTTAGATCATGTTTATGGTTATGGTGTTGGTTTGGATATGACTCGTCGTGATTTACAGAGTGAAGCCAAGAAAATGGGAAGACCCTGGGATACCGGAAAAGCTTTTGATCAATCTGCCCCCTGTTCAACGATTGTGCCTGTCAGTCAATGCGGGCATCCATCTGCAGGGGCCATTCGACTTTTGGTTAACGGAAAAGTTCGTCAGGAAGGGGATCTGAATCAGTTGATTTGGAATGTTCCAGATACGATTGCATATTTATCCACTTTATTTACTTTGGAACCTGGGGATTTAATATTTTCAGGTACCCCTGCTGGGGTTGGCCCAATTAGTAAAGGGGATTTGTTGGAGGGAACGGTAGATGGCCTGGTTCCGTTAAAGACCCGTATTGTCTAATTGGAAATTTTATTGATGGTTACTTCTGTTAAGACTCTTAGTACTGTATTTACGGCGATTGTTATTACCCTCTCTTTAAGTTCATGTTCTTCTAGTGATCCAGTATTAAAGCCTGCCATTGAGCAACCTTCTGCTTTTTTGCCTTCTAGTAAGTACGCGAGCGCCACGGCACTTGATCTTCGAATAAGTGATTGGCCATATCCTTATCCACTAAAAGAATTTAATACTAGGTTGCAAGGGGCTCCTGTCACGATGGTATTCATGGATGTGCCAGCCCATGGGCGGCAGCGTGGTACCGTACTTTTATTTCATGGAAAAAATTTCTCAAGCGATTATTGGGCCTTAACGATTGCTGGTTTAACAAATGCAGGTTATCGAGTAATAGCACCTGATCAAATTGGATTTGGAAAGTCTTCAAAGCCAAATATTTCATATCACTTTGATGATTTAGCCGAAAATACATTTCAATTGCTTTCCTCATTGAGGATTAAGAATGTTTCAGTGGTTGCTAATTCTATGGGAGGCATGTTAGCGGTTCGTTTTGCGCGTTTATATCCACAAGTTGTCCAAAAGCTAGTACTTGAGAATCCTTTAGGCCTTGAAGACTATAGTAAAGATATACCTCCTCAAACAAACGACAATTTACTTAAACTTGAAATGGCTCAAACAGAAGCAAGCTACCGTCAATTTATGCAGAGCTATTTTCCAAATTGGAAACCTGAGTATGAGAAATTTGTAGAGGTTTATGCCCGCGTTCAAAAAGGCCCAGATTATCCTGCATATGCTTTGACGTCTGTTTTGACATATCAAATGATTGCTGAAAAGCCTGTGGTGAATGATTTCCCGTTATTGAAGATGCCAACCTTACTGATAATTGGTCAGCGCGATAGAACGGTATTTGGAAGACGATTTGCGCCTCCTGAAGCCGTTAAATCATTGGGAAATTTCCCTGAATTAGGGCGTAAAACAGCCAAAATAATCCCAAATGCAACTCTTGTTCCCATTGAAAATGTTGGGCATGCGCCGCATGTTGAGGTCCCCGATTTTTACGTTAAAACCGTGGTAGATTTTTTAAATCTCCATAATTAAATGTTATTTCCCAGTCCAATTTGGCTTTTTACTAGAGATAAATGCGATCACACCTTCCTGAAAGTCTTGACTGTTATAAGTTTCACGCATTAGCAAACTGCAGTCGGGAAGGTTGTTTTCGAGTAATTTTGCAAGGGTAAGTTTCGTGGCTTTTTGGGTCATTGGAGCTAATTGGCTAAGGCAGATTGCTAAATCATTCGTACATTGATCAATTTCTTCGGCTTTAACAACCTTGTATAGATATCCCTTATCTAATAACTCGGTTGCTGAAATTGGTTCAGCCAAAAGCAGCATGCGTTTAACCATATCCATCCCAAGATGGGAGCTAATCCAAGATAAATTACTTGGAGATAAACAGTTCCCTAACGTTTTTGCAATAGGAATTCCAAATCTTGTATCTGGTGTCGAGATTCTAAAATCGCAGGCGGTGGCAATCAATAAACCGCTCCCCATTGCAAGTCCATTGATGAGCGCAATGGTTGGTATTGGTAATTGTTGTAAGGATTGAAAAATCAGATCAACGGTTTTTTCATAGGGTTCATCTTTTCTAAGGTTAACAAATTGCTTAATGTCGCTACCAGAAATAAATGCTCTACCGCCTTCCCCGCGGAGGATAACGGCTCGAATTTTCATGTTAATTGCCAGTTTGTCACAGATTTTTTTTAATTGCTCATACATCTCCCACGTCATCGCGTTATGTGCTCGTGGATTATTGAAGCTAATTGTGGCTATATTCCCTTCAATTTTTAAATCCAATCGAGGAGCAGCATTTATTTCTATCATTTTTGTATATTTAAAAGTGGTTAATTATCCATGCGCTAGAATAAGCCCATGTACATGTTTCTGCCATTCTTAACAATTATTTTAGGGCTTATATTTGCCTGGTTTGAGAATCGGATTGTGAGTTTGTTTATGCTTGGAGTTACCGTAATTATTTTATTGATTTGGTTTGCTTTTCATGCTACTAGCCATTTACATATTAATTTGTGATTAAATCAATATCCCCTTCCTTACCTTGTTTTGGAAACTTAATTGCATTATTTGCAATTAATGGGATATTAATTTTCGCTTTTATTGATCAGCTTTTTTTTAATGAACTCCCTTGTCCGCTTTGTTTAATGCAGCGCATGGGGTTTGTAATTGTAGGTTTTGTGTTTGTAATGAATTTGCGTTGCGGTGCCTATCCTGCAAATTATGGATGGGGTCTATTAGGCGGGCTTGTTGGGATGATGGTTTCTTTAAGGCAAGTATTGCTACATATCTCCCCTGGTGACAAAGGTTTTGGAGCAACATTTCTTGAACTTCATTTTTATACATGGGCTTTTATCGGCTTTATTGGCCTATTGTTTTGGCAATCAATTTTATTGATGTTACCTAGTCGCGATGTCAGATCCCATTCCTGGTTTTCTAATGGCTTGATTATTATTTTTGGCGCGCTTGTTTTTGGAAATTTGGTGTCCACTTTATTGGAATGTGGCATAGGCGTATGCGCTGATAACCCACTTCATTATGATGGATTAAATTGGCTTCGCTCTAGAGTCGGCTTCTAAAATTTGGAGTACATTTTATTGAAAATAAGGTGTATTTTTTCATTTGCCATTGTGACTCTTGTCATTTTTTATGGCCAGTTGGCTTTTTCTTTGCCGGTAGCATCAGATATTGCTTCGTTCAATGATTGGCCAAAGCATCCTATTCGGATAGTTGTGACCTTTACCCCTGGCGGGGCTCCTGATATTTTGGCAAGAGTGTTGGCTGAGAATTGGCAAAGCACTCTTGGGGTTCCTGTATTGGTTGAAAATAAACCGGGGTATGGTGGAAACATTGGCGCTGAATTTGTTGCCAAAAGCGATTCTGATGGCTATACATTGCTTATTGGGACCGTGGGAATTCATGCTATTAATGCAAGCCTTTATGAAAAGTTGAATTTTGATCCTATCCGAGATTTCACGCCAATTGGATTTCTTGCCAGCACTCCAAATGTTTTGATAGTAAACAAAGGGCTTGAAATAAAGACTCTTCAAGGGCTTATTGAGTTTGCTAGGACTCATCCCAATGATCTAACATTTGGATCTTCTGGTTCAGGTACATCTTTACATATGTCAGGCGAGTTGTTTGCAGATATGGCGGGAGTTAAAATTAGGCACATTCCTTACAAGGGCCGAGCGCAATCATTGCCAGATTTGATAAGCGGCAGGATATCCATGGTTTTTGATAACTTGTCTTCAGCTTTGTCGTTAATTAAATCTGGAGAAGTTCAGGCTCTTGCTGTTACAACCTTAAAAAGGTCAAGGGTTGCTCCAGAGATTCCAACCATGTCAGAACAAGGTTTAGTGGGATTTGAAGCAATGTCATGGTTTTGTCTGATGGCGCCTGCAGGTCTGCCAGAATACCTTCAAAAACGAATTAATCAATTAAGTGCAAACGTCTTATTAAAGCCGGATGTTCGTAAAAAACTGCTATCTATTGGCCTAGAGGTTGACCCTGGGACTCCTGAGGAGTTGGCCAAGTTAATTCAAAAAGAAAGGGAAAAATGGGGGAGGGTTATTCAAAAATCTGGAACAAAATTGGATTAGTATTCATTTAAGTTCAGTATTTTGTCAGCGTAATTATATTTAGGGCGTTAATTATAGTAATGCTGGATTTTGAAAAAAGGGGTCGCTATGGACGGGTTTAGGAGGCTCTTAATCGTTGCATATGTAATTGCGGGTTTGTGTGGGTTTATGAATACTAGGATCGCGTTTGCCGGTCCCTACGTTGGTTGGAATGTCTCGGTTGGTGCAGGCGCTTGGGGTCCTGCTGTGTATGGACCGCCAGGTTGGAGGGGCGGCTGGGCTTATGGGGCTGGTTATGGCTATCCCTATGGCCCTCCCTATTTTGCTCCCCCTGTGTTTTATGCTCCGCCAGTTGTCTATACTCCACCGGTTCCTTTGGTTTTAGCAGCGCAACCACAGGCAACTGTCTGGTATTTTTGTGAAGCAAGCGGTCAGTATTTTCCGTATGTTGAAAGCTGTCCTGCTGGATGGCAGGTTCAACCAGCAGTGCCTCCGTCTAGCGGAGTTGGGACGGTCAAAACTGGCCGCTAATATTTTGTAAATAAAGGATTTATGATGAAACGATTGATTTTTTCGAGTCTATTATTAAGCTCTCTAGCGGCTTGCGTGTCCGCTCCAACTGGCCCAACAATTGCGATTATGCCCCGTGAGGGAAAACCGTTCGAGGTATTTCAGAAAGAAGATCAAGAGTGCCGTCAATTTGCTACTAATGCGGTAGCTGATACATCTAATGCGGCCTTAAAAGAAGGCGCTACAAGCGCTGCAGTCGGTGCAGCCCTCGGTGCAGCTGCTGGCCTGATGATTGGTGGAGGTAGCCATACAAATGTTGGCACAGGTGCAGGAGTTGGAATGCTTGGCGGGGCCGCAGTAGGGGCAATGAATTCAGCCGGAAAGCAAAATCAAGCACAGGTTCAATACAACATTGCTTACCAACAATGCATGTATGCAAAAGGCAATCAGGTTCCAAGCTATAAACCGATTAATTGAGCGCTTGTTTAAGGAAGACGAGCAAATTGTTACCAATAAAAAGAAAGCTAGAGCTCTATCGGTGGTTGGTTTTTTTCAAATTGGGCAGCTATTTTCCTGAATAAAAACAATAGAAAGCAGGCGGCCAATCCAAGGCTGATACTGTTTGCTGCCCAAAATCCATTTGCCCCTTGAAGAAAAGTAGGGGTATTGCCGAATACATTAAAACCCAGAATGTATCCACCCCCCAAGCCAACTCCCCAAAGCGAACCTGCGTAAATTACCATTGGCAGAAACGCAATTCGATAGGCTCTTAAAATAAAAGCCGCGGTCACTTGAAGGGCATCAAATATTTGGTAAAAGGCAATAAATAAAACAAGGGGAATAGCTACCTGCCTTACCTCAATTGGGGGGTCATAGAGGTTTAATAAATGAAGGCGAAGTATCCAAACTGTAATTCCAATAAGGATGCATAGAAAAGTTGTGAAAATAACAGATGACCAGCCAATTTCTTCGGCGCGCACTTGGTTATCAGCGCCAATAGATTGTGATATTAGGGTCATTGTTGCTATTGAAATGGATAGCGGAACCATATAGATAACCGTGCCCATATTTGCAACAATTTGATGGCCTGCGAGAATTGTGGGCCCAAGTCTTGCAATAAAAAGGGCCATGAATGTAAAAGAAGTGACTTCAATTAAATAACTGAAACCAATTGGAGCGCCCAATTTTAGAAGAGTCCAGATTCGCTGAAAATCTGGTGGA
>CAIKFU010000123.1 GCA_903826775.1 uncultured beta proteobacterium
GACCCATAAGCGACAGTCAGCAATCTTTACCCAACTTCCTAAATTCGGCCAAAGCCGCCTGTCGCACTAATTTAAACCGGGTAAACGATGAACGGCCGCTAGTAAAAAGAAAACCTGCCGCAGCAGGTCGTATCTGGGTAAAACGATATTACTTGCGCTTATTCACCGCATCTTTAAAAGCCTTGCCAGCAGCAAATTTAACCGTCTTACTAGCAGCAATTTTAATTTCCGCACCGGTTGAAGGGTTGCGACCCATCCTGGCGCTGCGTTTACCTTGGCTATAGGTGCCAAAACCAATGAGTTGAACCGTCTCACCCTTGGTAACAGCCTTAGTTATTAATTCGATTGCTGAATTTAAAACGCGTTCTGCAGACGCTTTGGAAATATCTGCGTCATTCATAATACACTCAACTAATTCTGATTTATTCAATTTATATATCCTTTTAATTAATGTAATTTCACCTAGAAGGCAATAATCGTACCATTAGGTGAATAACATCTAACTTGGTTATGCTAAAAATTAATTAATGGTTAGTTATATTTTCAATTCTTGGAATTATTTGATTTTATATAATAAATTTTTTCACAATCTTGACACATTAAAAGAACATTATGAAACTGTTTTAAAGTAATACTCCTTCGCATGGTAATTAGATCCTCGGTTTCGACCGGGGATTTTTTTGCCTGCAAAATTCTCTTGCAGAAATTTAATTAACAGTCTGAATATTGGATTTCAGCTTAAATGAAAAAATAAATCGCTTAAGTTACGAAAAGAACTAACCTTTCTTCTTATCTACCTCATCCCTACCTAATTTATCTAACTTGCCGTTTCCATAAGTACACCAGTACCTAATTTCGTCACTCATTTTTTCAAGCTCTTTACGAGAAAGCTGTCTATATTCCATTAAATCTAGGGTTCCCGTTTTTCTGAGCTTCTTCAGTATGTCGTTATACAAACCCATCTTGTAATCCTCTTATGTATTAAGCATATTTTAATCGATGCAATCAAAAAACTTCCCAAAAATGTACTCATATTAATTTTTTAGTTATATCAACCCTGCAGGATCTTAAATATAGGATCATCTTTATGATCGGCATTGCAATTACTCCAATGCTAGTCACGGCCATTTCTTTTTAGCAACCACCATCCAATAGCTATGCTAGCGGCAATCCCCAAAATTACCTGGAGGATGACGGACCGTGATACCCAAATGAATGCTTGAACGATAAATGCCAAAGCAATCAACCAAAAGGTCAGCTTTATCCAGATAGACTTTTTCATAAAATGCAAAAGAATCGCATTGGGATTGGATAAATGCTTACAACAATGGGTACAGACATGCGCAGGGTACAAAGGATCGCGCTGAATCGGATGATTGCAATAGGGACATTTTTCAAACATGATTTTGATCTGCTAAGGTTAGTCCAATAAGTACCAAGTTAAATTATTGATAACTCCTAAATCTACTCTCTTTAGATGACAATGCATACATTTCATTTAGACCAAAACCCATTGTTATGCATTCAGTCGTATTCAAAATCAACGTCAACAATTCAAATATGACACCTGAAGGGGTCACCAGAAGAGAATGCAATATTGAAATATTGCCACTTAAATTAAATAATTTTTTTTAACTTTAGTGCTGCATATACGATTGACCCTGCTAAGCCCATCAATAACATTACCTCGTAAAAAGATCCTTTTAACCCGGGTAAATCCTCCATATTCATACCCATAATTCCAGACAACAAGGTCATTGGCAAAAAGATGACCGTCATGACAGATAGAACCTGTAGATTGCGTGCATTAAATTCGGCAACGTGGGCAGCTTGCTCGTCCTGCAACACCTTGGCACGATCATATAAACCAGATATATCTTGAACTAAGAACGATAGCAAGTCCAAATCATCGCTCAGTCGATATTTGTCCTCGGCTGAAAACCAATGCGGTAAATGCTTGTGAAGTCTTTGCAAAGCAATCAATTCCGGAGAGAATTGTCGCCTTAAGCGACTGCATTCAATTCGGATGCGACCTAAATTCTCATGATCAGGAATATCCTTTCCCTTTAGAAGCATTTCCTCCATATCATCCATCCTTTCGGATAGGCGAATTAACAAGGTTCGCAAATACTCCGCTCGTAGATCAATCAATTCATGAAAGAGTTCAATGGTTGAGTTCGGTTGTAGCTGCCCATCTTTTAATTCTGACCTCAGACTATCCGTGGTTCTTAGAGGTCTATTGCGCAAGGAAATCATCAATCTTGGCGTCAGAATGGCCCACAAAGTTCCTAAAGTGGCATCTCCTACACTATCCCCAAACTCTTGCTGAAAATCATTCATCACCATCAAAAGGCAATCATCCAGCTTTTCAATTCGTTCCAAGCGACTTCGAGTAACACCTTCTCGAATCAATTCCCTGACGCGCTCAGGGACCAAATGGGTTTTCTCCAGCCACCGCTGGACTTGGGAATGTGAAAGATTCAAATGCATCCAGATTGACCAATCCGGGTTTTCCAACTCATTCACAAGGTCGTTTGGATGCACCTCATGACTTCCCGAGCTAGACATTGCCCAGGCAAACATGACACCATCGGCTGGAAAGGAATTGTAATTGGGCGCTAAATCGACTGGCAAATGAGAGTCACGAATTGTATTTCTACGTTGAATGTTGAATAGCTTGATTGTAAATCTCTATATATGACAAATTTATGACGTCTCGAGTCACACAATCGTCATCAAGTGAAGCTACTGTGAAGATCAAATTCTCAAATCTACCCCTACGCTTTGTTTCGATTCGTTTTCGCTATTATGCTTGCCACTCCGATGATGGGATACGGATTCGAGCCTCTTAACACCGATGATGCCGGCACGGTCAAAGCAAATAGCAATCAAATCGAGCAGTATTTCTTTTCCATTAACCGACATGGCAGTACCGGCCCTTTGCCGGTAGATCTCATTACACCAGGTGAAGAATATGCAGGGCAAAATAGCGCCAAGGCTTTCCCGTTTACCTATACCAAGGGGCTTACCGATAGCTTAGAAGCCTCGATAGCCAGCACGTATTACACCGAACCTAGCGGTGGCTTTACCAGACTCTCTAATGCTGCTATTGCGATGAAGTGGCGATTTTTAGAGAATGAGAAAAAGGACATGGCTTTCGCTGTCAAACCCGTCCTGATTTTTCCATCTAGCCAACAACAGCAAATTTATGGCCTAGGAGCCGCTGCGACAAACTATGGATTCAACCTCATTGCTTCGAGCTATTGGGAAAATGTTGAAGTTCACATGAATGCCTCCTATATGAGGGCTCCATACAACTCCAATTATGCAGTGGGACAAAGCATGGACCCAAATAGAATCAATATTTTTTTCCTATCAATTGCACCGGTGTGGACAGTCTACCCAGGAGTGAAATTGGCTTTTGATGTGGGCGCGACCACCAATCCGCCCGAGCCAGAAAAGTATCTTAGCTATTACGTACTGTTTGGAATAATTCTGGCCGCAAGTGAAAATATTGATATTGGGCTATCAGTCATGCGAAGTGCAGCAAATTACGGAACCGTAATTTCAGCAAACGGTCCAAATGCTACCCGCTCAGAAATAGGAGTGACGTGGCGTTTTTAGCCGAAAATGTGCAAGTCAGGAGCGTTGACCGGCTATATCTAAACTATCTAGAAATACCATTTAGATTAATTGGATCAATTAACAGCCCCTTCTTAGTATTGTCACAATCAAATGAAATGATGATATAGCGATGTAATGCTTAAAAAAGATCATGCCTAAGGAGTATTTTATGCTCTACCAAATTATTCCACTTGAAATCGGATCAATCGTTAATCGAGAAATTTTTCATAAAGATCATATGGAAATTAAATGCGGTCTAGTTTGGAAACTAGGCTCGGTACTGACTAAATCAAAACCCAATTTTATAAAAGACTACGACCCTAAACAGGGAATCTGTATCTCTGATATTAAGGGTGCCTATATTAGTGACATCTATAGTGGAGAAAAGGTTATTTACTTTTCAGAAACGGTACATGAAGCAGAGCAAGAAGAGTTGATTGACATTTTTTATGGTATTTCGCGCAAATTCTCTGGGACCTATCGAGATATTTTTGAAGACCTTGGTTGGAACCCAGTCCGATCTGAATCATTTATTTTTGGTCAGTTGGAAATTAAGGAAATTACCAATCCCTATTTATCCTATAAATGACCGATTGGAGAAGGCACCCAATCAGCGAAATGCATTTTCTAACTTTTTAAACCAACCTACAACCCCCCAAATAAACCCATTTCAGAGTGAACAAATTCGCATACCTGCAGATTGAATGGAACTGGATGCCCGGAATCAGAAATTTCCAACGTCTTTATATTGGGAATATATATCTGAGCCTCCTCAACCCGCTGTTTAGTACATATCTTCGATTTGCCACCATAGATTAGGCCTACCTTGCCAGCGTATCCTTCCAGCGCCTCATGGAAGTTCATCCCCCAAATATCGGCACGATAGGAAAGATCGAAATGGCCTGGTAACTGCACGTCAGCAATAGCCTTCTCGTCGACGCTAAGCTCCTTAGCCAGTTCCCGCGCCTCCATAAAACCCAGTTCGTTTTTCATTGATTTATATAAAGCATACAAAGAAGTCCAGTTCACCGTTAAGGCGATGTCATTCAGGATGATTTCGGTAATGCGTTTTTTGAAAATCTGGGTAAGGTACATTGCCAATACACCTCCCATACTGGTTCCCAGTATGGTGAGCTTGCGGGATCTTCCCTTGCCGGAAAATAGAATCTCCTGAATGAGCATACTAATGTCAGCCAGATAAAGAGACATCCTGTAGACGCCTTGATCGACAACATTATCAGAATCGCCTCTACCTGAAAAATCGACGCTCATCACCATGCAATCCTCAAAATCCAAAAAATAGGAATGCAGAACCAAAAATGAAGACTTCGTTTCCAAAAGACCGGGCAAACAAAGCAGGATATTTTTTGCATCTAGGTTTCCCGAAACCATATAAGCAAGCTTTCTAGAGCGTTCTCCATCTTGGGTTTCAAAATATCGTATTTCAGGAATAAGGTTTGCCGGCCTCGCCCCTGATTTTATGGGAATCGCTAATTCTTGTTCCGGCAATATTGCCATCGCATCGAGAATAGGAGATGCATCCTCAGCACTTGCAATAGACTGCAAATCAGTTGAAATAGTTTCTTTGCGAGATTGATGAAATGAACTCAATACCTCTGCTTTAATTTTCATCAGAAGATTGAATATATTTCTCTTCATATGGATTGAATCTTTTCATTAAGGCTAGGTTAAGAAGAATACTGCGTACCTCACTCTACATAATCACCATGACAGATAGGTATGAATCCGATGGCTATACCAAATCGATCAATCTGGATTTTCAAATTTTCCCAATTCGATGTATTTTGCTTTGGTATTGGCAATAGGAGAGCTTTTTTACAGATTGCTTATTTGATATTTATAACCCCATACAACCAAACAATTGAGCAGGAAAAAAAGGGGGGGGTGGTTTGACCCTAATCACAACTCCATTTGGTAAATGCCGCCTCAGGGCTATCCGGAGTAACAACGACGATGTATTGCTGGGAAGAGGTCCTAGCCAACAGAACGCCATACTCATTTAAACCCTTGGCGGAAGCCAAACGGGAGGCGGTCATCCAGATTTGATCTAGGTTTTGTACGAAATCATGAGGATATTCAGCGAATTTCCCCCGGGCATTGTTGTCCAGCCGCAAGAGATGAACGTGCAACTGATGTTGACTTCGTTGGGACGGCGGGTTGACCACCAATGCGATTGACTGTGGCTCGAGTCGTTCGAGAGCCACATCCCAGGCAAACAGCCATATACCTTCTTGCCGTCTTGGATCTTCAACGCCACTCACTATATCCCTTGGCATGGCAAGTCCATGAATGAATCCTGCTGGGCATCCACACATCTTAATATCTCTTATCGCAGCGTATTGATTATTGATTGCCCAGACATCAGTTGATTTTTTGCATTCGGAAACACCGCCGCAGTTAGCATCAAGCCTAGGGGAAATGCACTGGCTACAATAATTTTCTACCTTTGGATCAACACATTGAGAAACGATATGCAATAGGATATCGCTCTTAGCAATTGTTAAGGCAAAGCCTTGATAGGCAAATCCAAGCGTGAATGCTAGAAAAAAGGTAAGCCTGGTAGCGTAAATTTCTAACATTGCGGGTAAAAGGATGGGAAAGAGTAATTTTCTAATGCTCTTTATATCTCTTGCCTAATTTTTCAAGGTTGCCATTGCCATAAAGGCACCAATACTTGATTTCACCTTCAAGTTTTTCTAGATCCTTTAGCTTAAGTGCTTTAAGGTCCAGTAAACCAATTGACCCCGTCTGTTTAATCTTGTTTAACGCCTCTTCTAACGCGCTCATTTCTTGACCTTTCTGGATGAAATTTCAACTGGGAATCTAGTTTATAGGAATAGCCGGTCCTTTTAAGTTGGTCTAGATCCCAATTTTTCACTATTTTGGTGAATTTTAAGTATTTAGATCCACTTAACTGCTTTTGGCTATTTTTACATTACTTTTCTATCCAATTATTTATTTTGTTGTCATGCAACATTCATTAATTTGCTATTATATTTATTTTTTTAAC
>CAIKFU010000124.1 GCA_903826775.1 uncultured beta proteobacterium
TAACGCAATGGGTTTTGAACCACTTCTTGAAAAAGCCTATTCTCGTCAACCGGAATAAATTTCACCCCTGCCGCCTGCAATGCATTCCAAATGAATTGCTGATAATCCAGGGATTCTTGAAAAAATGCCAATTTAGACGGGGGGATCACACCCCCCTTGCCAGCCAACACGGCATAGTTGTAGTTGCCCACAACCAAGATGGACTTTGCTCCACTAGCTTGCAACTGAGCAAGGCTTTTGGCTAATTCCTTCGCTGAATGATGCAAATCGACTTTATGGGTCAAATCGTTGCTGCCGGTACTGATCAGGTAAAGGGCCTTAGGGTTTGCGACGCCTTTGCTATCCCGTAGATAATTGTGGATTTGGGTAACCGTGGGGATATTTTGCGCCTCCACGGAAGTGCCCGGTGGATGGTACACGGAAGGGTAATATGTGAGCGCTCCACCATTGGCATAATTAAAACCGCCAGCACCGACCGGCTTTGCGTTGAGCCCTAATTTATTTGCCAATAGGGTTGTATTCATCTCCCCCGATCCAACAAAGGCGCCGGATGCGCCTTTAGACACTGCAGCAAGCACAACGTCTTGAATGGGTGTTTTGTTATAGCGAAAGTACCCTG
Source organism: uncultured beta proteobacterium (assembly GCA_903826775.1). Lineage (GTDB taxonomy): Bacteria > Pseudomonadota > Gammaproteobacteria > Burkholderiales > Burkholderiaceae > Polynucleobacter. Next base: position 620 of record CAIKFU010000124.1, read on the forward strand.
AATCGATGGTGCTATCGCCAAAGGCAATCAACTGATTAAACTCCAGAGCAAAACCGTTTGTGGAAACAAGAATCAACAACACAATGCCGACCCTAAATAATCCAGCAACCATCAAACAAAGAGGATTCGTATTGTTTTTCAATACCGCAATCATCGTCCCTCCTAAGGATTGAATCGATGCACTAAATCTAGGGTATTCGTTTTAGCAGGGTGCCAAACCTGATCTAAGGCCTATAGGATGGATTTTATAATTTCTATAAGCATCATGTTTGATTTGAATCAACGTTTACCTCACTATCCAATTGGGCGTGAAGCGCTATATGCTTGTTACCAGTCGATCTTAGCTCGCTTGCCGACCCATTTCAGACGATCAAGCTTTCAGCCGATAAATCGCAGAGGATGCGTCCTGACTTTTAAATGGCCAATACTCCGGTTTCGCCGGTGCGAATACGAATCACTTGCTCAATGGACGTTACAAAAATCTTGCCGTCACCAATCTTACCGGTACGAGTTGCTTTCTCAATTGCTTTAATAACGCGATCCACGCTAGCCTCTTCAACTGCGGCCACAATTTTTACTTTTGGCAAAAAATCCACAGAACCTTCTGCGCCTCGATAAAAATCTGTATGGCCCTTTTGACGACCAAAGCCTTTCACTTCAATAATGGTAATGCCTAAAACCCCAGTTCCTGAAAGAGTACCTCGAACAGCATTCAATTTGAAAGGCTGAATAATTGCGGTTATTAACTTCATCCGTTTCTCCATTCCAATAAATAATACTTTGACTTTATTCAGTAGAATTTAATGGCTTCTATTGGCTGATTGTTTCAATTTAGACCCACCCCACAAAATCAGTTAACCAACAGAAAACAGGGGCACAAAGTCCAGTTAACCTTGAATAACCGTTTAACTAAATCCGTTGCGCAACTTAATTATTACCTGACCAAATACTAGCGAACGCTTTATGCTGAAATCTGAAATGCCTTAACGATAATCACTGTCCGCATATACGCTCTCCCAAGCCAAGAACACGCTTTCAATTTATTCCCAAAAGTGCTTCGGTTTTCATGTATCCGCACATTTCAGGTGCCTACGTAATGTTTATGCACCAAAAGTATGCTTTATATAAACTTGGACAAGTCGCCCCCCCATTTAGAAGTATTACTTAACGACTACTGGAAGGCCAACAATGGGCTTCCGAATTGAGATAAACCCTAATTGTGAAAAAAAGATCTTGATATATTGTTTTAAACAAAATAATTTTCATGTTTTAACAAGAACGGCCTAATACCCGCTCTGTAAAAGGGCAACCCAATCTCGAAAGTGTTGGGGCGCAACGATTTCTACCTAAAGAATGCAATGGCATTCCATGGATGGGGAACCTGCCAAAAGCGGTGCGGTTAAAGTCCCTGACTTTTTCCCCTCTTTTTTAGTAGGATTAAATTAAGAGGGCATTAACTTGAGACATATTCTTAAATCCATTCTGCAATCGCTCAAGCTTCAAATAATCCTGTTTACGGTCGCCATTTTCATCGTCTGTATCTTGCTGTTCTCGGTGTATCTGGGCCAGATGTTGCGCCAGGATATGCAGCAACTCTTGGGCGATCAGCAAGTGGCAACCGTTACCCAAGTGGCACATGAAATCAACACCAATTTTGAGGAGCGGATTCATGCGCTCGAACTGGTTGCCGGCGGCATTGATTCCTCCATGCTAGGCAATCACGCAAAGTTGCAGGCGTATCTGGAGCAACGACCGTTTCTTGAAGTGTTGTTTAACGGTGGTATTTATGCGATTGGTAAAAACGGCATCGGCTTGGCCGAGGTGCCCGTGATCGGCCGGGTGGGTACGGATTATATGACGCGCGATTACGTCGCTACCCCGATGACTGAAGGCAAGGCAACGGTTGGCAAGGCGGTGATGGGCAAAAAGATAGCGGCCCCCAGCTTTGCCATGGGGGTGCCGATCAAGGATGCTCAGGGTCGAGTGATGGGTGTGCTGGCAGGATCCACCGATTTAAGCAAACCCAATTTTCTCAATAACTTGAATGTAAATGGCTACGGCAAAACCGGGGGATTTCTTATCGTAAATCCCAAGGGGAATCAAATTGTCACTGCGACTTCCAGAGGTTTTTACCAAAATTTGGTAATGAAACCCATTCCTGCCCGCGAAGCCAATCCCATACTGTATAAGCGGATTAAAGAGGGGTTTGACGGCACTGCCGTGAATGTCAATTCCAGCGGCGTTGAGAACTTGTCCTCGTCCGCCAGATTGCCGCTCCCCGGCTGGATCCTGATTTCTTCCTTGCCCACTGCCGAAGCGTTTGCACCGATTGTTCAGATGCAAACCCGTGTTCTGGTGGCTACCATCGGCACTGTCTTGATTGCGGGTTTACTCATCTGGCTCTTTTTAACAAGGCTCTTAAGGCGCAGATTTGCGCCGATGCTAATCGCTTCCCAAGAACTCAATCAATTGGCCGAAATGCACGAAGAGCCGAAACTCTTACCAATATCCAACCATGATGAAGTGGGGTTGCTGTTTGAAAGCTTTAACCGCCTCTTAAGCGAATTATCCAATCGGGAAAAATACTTGCGCATCATAAGTGAGCAAGCCACCGATGGCATTCATATCCTGAACATGCAGGGCAATTTATTGCAATGGAGTCCGTCGTTCGTGGAGATGCTAGGGTATACAGAAGCGGAAATGCAAGGTCTCAATGTTCGGGATTGGGACGTTCATTTTTCCTCTGATCAACTGACTAAGGCCTTTGCTGAATTAGCCAAAAGCCCTAAACTCTTCGAGACCAAAAATCGACGCAAAGATGGCACGACTATCGATGTGGAAATCATCGCCAAGTCGGTTCAAATCGATGGAAAGGATTGTATATACTGCTCGGCGCGCGACATCACCGAACGCAAAGCCACCGAGCAGCGGATTGACAAATTGTCCCTGGCTGTGGAGCAAAGCCTGGAGAGTGTAGTCGTGACCGATTTACAGGGGAGCATCGAATACGTCAACGAGGCTTTTGTAAGTAATACCGGTTATGCACGCGAGGAGGTGCTCGGAAAAAATCCCCGCATGCTGCAATCGGGCAAGACACCTGCCGAAACCTATCAATCCCTGTGGAGCAGTTTGACTCAAGGCCAACCCTGGAAAGGGGAGTTTATCAATCGCCGCAAGGATGGTAGTGAATATACCGAAAAGGCTTCGATTAGCCCGCTGCGTGATAAGGCTGGAAACATTACGCACTACGTGGCCACCAAAGAAGACATGACGGAAAGAAAGGCTGCCGAAGCGCACACACTTCGTCTGGCCTTTTACGATCAACTCACCGAACTGCCTAATCGCCTTTTGCTCCTTGACCGTTTGCGTTTGGCCTTAAAGACGAGTCACCGCAGCAAGGTTTATGGAGCGATCCTCTTTATCGATCTGGACGATTTTAAGAACCTGAACGATACTTTGGGCCACGATGCCGGGGACGAACTTTTAAAAGAGGTGGCTACCCGCTTGCTTTTTTGCGTGCGCGAGAGCGATACCGTGTCCCGCTTTGGCGGCGACGAGTTCGTCGTCATGCTGGAGGGATTAAGTACCGATGCATCCGAGGCAGCGGGTATAGCCGAAATGATTGCCAAAAAAATCATCGGCAGCTTTCATGCTGATTTTAATATTGGAAACAACATTATCCGCAGTTCCCCCAGCATCGGCATCACCTTGTTCTCTGGCCATCGAGGGGACCTTTCGGAGGAAATACTCAAGCAGGCCGATCTGGCCATGTATGCAGCCAAGACCGCCGGTCGCAATACCCTACAGTTTTTTGATCAGACTATGCAATTGAGTGTGAACGCACGCGCCGTGATCGAGAAGGA
>CAIKFU010000125.1 GCA_903826775.1 uncultured beta proteobacterium
AACTGGAGTTGAGTTTTCCATAGCACTACGAAAACTTGTTTCAATTCTTAAGTTTGCTTCTGCTTTTTGTCGAACTTGCATTTGCTTTAGAACCGACCAAAGACTCCATATTACAAAAGCGCTAAGCCCTATAACAACCCCAATTAGCATTCGAAATGTAAGATTTGTTGGCGGTGGATAGGTATCAACCTTAAGGATTAAATTTGGGCTAAGAACGCCGATATCTAGGCTGGTTTGGTTGCTTAGGGATCTGGTTGGGGTATTTCGGTCTGATGAAATTGCTATGATTTTTTCATCATCAGTCAATAACGAAAATCGATATTGACTTTTTAATTCTCCGGGAATCATGTCCAATATGCCCTGGCTTGTATAAAGAACAGCAATTGCTCCTGTATTTTCTCCACTGACGATAGTAGGTACAACTTGCCAAAATACGGTTTTCCTTTCACGGGCCATTGGCTCATCATTTTGTAGACTCAATGAAATAAATTGGCTAAATGCAGGGCGACTTGTTTGTTTGCTAAGGTTGATTGCTTTTTTTAATTCCCTGTCAATTGCTATGGCATGGGGAGTTTTATCAAACCAGTCAGTGTTTATTGAAGGTGGTGGAACCATCCATTGACGATAGTTATTCTCATTAAGCCATATGAATTGAGCTATTTCATGATTGCTTAGAACGAAATTTTCTGTTTGTTGTAAAACATTTTCACGCAATTTTGGTTGTTCATTGCTTACCCCCAAGTCACGACTAAAAGCCAGTAGGGTGTCAGTGTTGTTTGTAAATCTAAGTTGAATACGTTGCTTTGCAAATGACAGTTCTCGAAACAAGGCACTTTCTTGTTGGTTTTTCTCCTGCATTTGAAGGGTGCCCAATATCACACCCATTACTGCAGTAAATATAACAATTGCTAATAAAGGGGTATAAACGAGTTTTAGGCCCCTAATTCGACTAATCCAGAAGGAAGTTTGTGGTAGTTTGAGGGGTTTTCGTTTCATGTTGTTTGAACCTATTTTGCCTGACCTTAGGTTTTTTTTATATTTTGTTGACATTATTGTGCTGCAATATAATTCCATATTATGAGAAAATATATCATTATGTGGAAAATTGCTTGTTTTCCCCCATATGTCTTTTTAGAATAAAGGCTATAGAGTGATACAGCATCACCGCTAATTAATCGGAGGCAAGTTTATGGCTGCAGTTCCAGAGCAAATTTTGGGTAAAGTTCTAGCGGATCGTCAGGATATTGATCCAATTGAAACTGAAGAGTGGTTGCAAGCGCTTGATGGGGTTATACGCACAGAGGGGGCTACAAGAGCTACCTACTTAATAGATCAGCAAATTTCTCATGCACGTGTAAGCGGTGTTAATCAACCATTTCATGCTGAGACACCGTATATCAATACGATTCCTGTAGAGCGCCAAGCGCGTCTTCCTGGTGATCAGCATGTAGAACATCGAATTCGCTCTTACACACGCTGGAATGCAATGGCTGTGGTTTTGCGTGCCAATAAAGATACTAATGTTGGAGGACATATTTCGTCTTTCCAATCTGCAGCTACTTTGTACGATATCGGCTTCAATCATTTTTGGCATGCACCATCGCCAGAGCATGGCGGTGATTTGATATTTGTGCAAGGGCATTCTGCGCCTGGAATTTATGCACGTGCTTATATGCTGGGACGCTTAACTGAAGAGCAGTTAAATAACTTCCGTCAAGAAGTGGGTGGAAAAGGAATTTCAAGCTATCCTCATCCTTGGTTGATGCCTGATTTTTGGCAGTTCCCGACTGTCTCAATGGGTTTAGGCCCAATCATGGCTATTTATCAAGCGCGCTTTATGCGCTACTTACAAGACCGCGGCTTTGCAAAAACCGATGGCCGTAAGGTGTGGGCATTCTTAGGGGATGGCGAGACAGACGAGCCGGAGTCCTTGGGCGCGATTGGCATGGCCGGTCGTGAAAAATTGGATAACCTAATTTTCGTTATTAATTGCAACTTGCAGCGATTGGATGGTCCAGTGCGCGGTAACGGCAAGATCATTCAAGAATTAGAGGGTGAATTCCGTGGTGCCGGTTGGAATGTCATTAAAGTGGTGTGGGGTGGACAATGGGATGCGTTATTTGCACGTGATAAAAAAGGCATTTTGATGCAGCGTCTTGGCGAAATTGTGGATGGCCAGTACCAAACTTTGAAATCCAAAAACGGTGCTTATGTACGGGAGATCGTATTCAATACCCCTGAGCTCAAATCCTTAGTCAGCGATTGGAGTGATGATGAGATTTGGCAGCTTAATCGAGGCGGTCATGATCCGCATAAAGTATATGCTGCTTTCCATGCCGCCGTAAATCATAAAGATCAACCAACTGTGATCTTAGCGCACACCATTAAAGGTTACGGCATGGGTAGTTCTGGTGAGGCAATGAATATTGCTCACCAAGCTAAGAAGATGAATGATGATGATGTTCGTCGTTTCCGCGACCGCTTTCAAATTCCCGTGAAGGATGATCAGTTAGATGAAATGCCATTAGTGAAGTTTGCAGATGGTAGTCCTGAATTGGAGTACATGAGAACACACCGCCAAGAGTTGGGCGGCTATTTGCCACAGCGTCGCACCAAATCCGAAAGCTTGCCTGTTCCAGCATTGGAAGTATTTGCTCCTTTGCTTGAGGCTACTGCTGAGGGCCGTGAAATTTCGACGACGATGGCATTTGTGCGTATGCTCAATACAATTATCCGAGACAAGATTTTGGGTAAACGGGTGGTTCCGATTGTTCCAGATGAATCTCGTACTTTTGGTATGGAGGGGATGTTTCGTCAATTGGGTATTTGGAATCAACTAGGTCAGTTGTATACCCCAGAAGACCATGATCAATTGATGTTCTATAAAGAAGATAAGACTGGCCAGATTTTGCAAGAGGGTATTAACGAAGCAGGCGGTATGTGTGATTGGATTGCAGCCGCCACTTCTTATTCAACTCATAACGTGCCAATGTTGCCTTTTTATATTTTCTATTCTATGTTTGGATTTCAACGGATTGGCGACTTGGCTTGGGCTGCTGGTGATATGCGTAGTCGCGGATTCCTCTTGGGGGGTACAGCTGGCAGAACTACTTTGAATGGTGAAGGTTTGCAGCACGAGGATGGACACAGCCACCTTTGGAGTGCGGCAGTACCAAACTGTATTAGTTACGATCCTACATTCTCATTTGAATTGGCTGTAGTGATTCAAGACGGTATGCGCCGTATGTTAGAAGTTCAGGAGGACGTCTATTACTACGTTACGCTGATGAATGAAAACTATGCTCATCCAGCTATGCCTAAAGGTGTTGAGCAAGACATTATCAAAGGGATGTATAAGCTGAAATCGGTTGGTGATGCCAATGCCACATTGCGCGTGCAACTATTGGGCTCGGGAACCATTTTCCGTGAAGTAATTGAAGCGGCTGACATTTTGCATCAAGATTGGGGTATTGCTTCTGACTTGTGGGGTTGTCCAAGCTTTACTGAATTAGGTCGCAATTGGTCTGCAGTTCATCGCAACAATCTCCTAAATTCAACTGACGCACCTGCTTTGTCTCATGTTGAGAAGTGTCTTAAAGACACCAATGGCCCTGTGATTGCTGCAACCGATTATGTGCGTTTGTTTCCTGAGCAAATTCGCCCGGCTATTCAGCATTTGGGTCGTCGTTATGAGGTGTTAGGCACAGATGGTTTTGGTCGATCCGATACTCGAGAGAACTTGCGGAACTTCTTTGAAGTGGATCGTCGCTGGATAGTGTTAACGGCCCTAAGGTCTTTAGTAGATTCAGGTCAATTAGAACGTCAAAAAATTGCAGAAGCGATAAAAAAATATGACATCGATACAACCAAACCAAACCCAATGACGGTTTGATAAAAGATTGATTACTATGAGCCAATTAATTGAAATTAAAGTCCCTGATATCGGGGACTATAAAAATGTGCCAGTTATCGAAGTATTGGTAAAGTCTGGCGATGTGGTTGAGAAAGAGCAGTCTATAGTGGTCCTGGAGTCAGATAAGGCTACTATGGATGTTCCTTCAACTCATTCTGGCGTTGTTAAGGAAGTCAAAATTAAGATCGGAGATTTACTCTCTGAAGGTTCTATAGTGATGCTGCTTGAGGAGGGGGTATCAGCTTTAGTCCCCGTGACGGCTTCTGTGCCAACCGCTTCTTCTGTGCCAGAGGTTAAATCCGCTCAGCCTGTTGAGCCACCAATTAAAATGGCCCCTCCACCTCCACCCATTAGTGATATTCCAGTGCCTGTTAATAGTGGTGTAAGTCACGCCAGCCCATCAGTGCGTAGATATGCGCGAGAGTTGGGTGTGACGGTCTCTCAGGTTAAAGGAACAGGCCCTAAAGGGCGCATCACTCAAGAAGACGTTCAAGCATTTGTAAAAGCGGCAATGATTGGCAGTAGCAGTTCTGCCCCTTCTTCTGGCGGTAGTCTTGGTGGCCTAAATTTAATCCCTTGGCCAAAAGTTGATTTTTCTAAGTTTGGAGAAATCGAACGTCAGCCGCTGAACCGCATTAAGAAATTAACCGCAGCCAATTTAGGTCGGAACTGGGTAATGATCCCTGCCGTGACCTATCACGAAGATGCGGATATTACTGATCTTGAGGCCTTTCGAGTTCTTACTAATAAAGAAAATGAGAAGAAGGGAATTAAAATTACAATGCTTGCTTTCCTAATGAAAGCTGTAGTAGTTGCTTTGAAAAAATTCCCAGAGTTTAATAGCTCACTCGATGGCGATGATTTGGTTCTTAAGAAGTATTTCAATATTGGCTTTGCTGCTGATACTCCAAACGGCTTGGTGGTTCCAGTGATTCGTGATGCTGATAAAAAAGGTATTTTTGAGCTCGTTAAGGAAACTTCAGATTTAGCTGCTCTTGCACGGGATGGTAAGCTGAAGCCCGATCAGATGCAGGGTGCTAGTTTTACAATTTCTTCTTTGGGTGGAATCGGGGGTACCTATTTTGCGCCAATCGTAAACGCACCCGAAGTTGCAATTATGGGGGTCAGTAAGGCTGCCATGAAGCCTGTATGGGATGGTAAGCAATTTGTGCCACGATTAATTTGCCCACTATCATTAACCGCAGATCATCGCGTGATTGATGGTGCTTTGGCAACACGTTTTAATGTGTGCATTGCTCAACTTCTGTCCGACTTCCGTCGCGCAACTTTATAAGGAGGGTCTATGGTTAAGCAAACGATCCTCGTTCCAGATATAGGTGATTACTCAGATGTGCCTGTTATTGAAGTATTGATCAAAGTCGGTGATGCTGTTGAAAAAGAGCAAGCGCTTTTAGTGCTTGAGTCTGATAAAGCGACAATGGAGATTCCGGCAGATACTGCTGGAATAATTACCAGTATTGCCGTGAAGTCGGGCGATAAAGTCAGCAAAGGTAGCGTAATTGCCGAGATTGAAGTTAGCGGGGTAACAACACCTACGGCAGTGGCACCTCAAACTCAAGCATCAAATGCAGCGCCAATAACTCTGGTGCCTGCACCTATTGCCGGTCAATATAGCGGTAAGGTTGATCATGAGTGTGAGCTATTGGTTTTGGGCGCAGGCCCTGGTGGCTACAGTGCTGCATTCCGAAGTGCTGATTTAGGCATGAATACTATTTTAGTTGAAAGATTTTCAACTCTTGGAGGTGTCTGTTTAAATGTAGGCTGCATTCCCTCGAAAGCATTGTTGCATACGACATCGGTGATGGACGAAGTGAAATCCTTGGCTAAGCATGGCATTGTATTTGGTGCGCCGAAAATCGAGTTGGATCAATTGCGGAGCTATAAAGAGTCAGTCATTGCTAAATTGACTGGTGGCTTGGCTGGGATGGCCAAAGCCCGTAAGGTGAAAGTGGTGCATGGCATTGGGCGCTTTCTTGATGCCAATCACATTGAGGTTGAATTAACGAATGGCGACGGTCAAAATTTAACTGGTCAAAAGGAAGTTGTGCGTTTTCAAAAGGCAATTATTGCTGCAGGTAGTCAACCTGTGAATTTGCCGTTCTTGCCTCAGGATCCACGTATCGTTAATAGTACGGGGGCTTTGTTGCTTAAGAGTATTCCTAGTCGTATGTTAGTTATTGGTGGTGGAATTATTGGCTTAGAGATGGCTACGGTCTATAGCACTTTAGGTTCACGGATTGATATAGCGGAAATGTTGGATGGTTTAATGGCTGGCGCAGATCGAGATTTAGAAAAGGTCTGGGAGAAATTCAATTCCGGACGTTTTGAAAAGGTTATGCTCAAAACTCGCGCAACAAAAGCTGAAGTGAAATCGGATGGCATTCAAGTGAGCTTTGAGGGTGAGAACGCGCCTACTGAACCCCAAACATATGATTTAGTTCTGGTATCTGTAGGGCGTACACCGAATGGTAAAAAAATTGATGCAGATTTAGCTGGCGTTCAAGTGGATGAACGTGGTTTTATTTCAGTAGATAAGCAGATGCGAACTAATGTGCCCAACATTTATGCTATTGGCGATCTTGTTGGACAGCCCATGTTGGCTCATAAGGCAGTACACGAAGGGCATATCGCAGCTGAAGCAGCGGCTGGTCAGAAATCCTTTTTCGATGCCAAACAGATACCTTCAGTTGCCTATACTGATCCCGAAGTTGCTTGGGCTGGCTTGACTGAAGAGCAATGTAAGGAGCAAGGCATTGCTTATGAAAAAGGATTATTTCCTTGGGCTGCAAGCGGTCGAGCCATTGCCAATGGTCGTGACGAAGGTTTTACTAAGCTAATTTTTGATGCAAGTACGCATCGAATTATCGGTGGTGGAATTGTAGGAACTCATGCTGGTGATTTAATTGGAGAGGTTTGCCTAGCTATAGAGATGGGTGCCGATGCTATTGATTTGGGTAAAACAATACACCCTCATCCAACTCTCGGTGAAACAGTTGGTTTAGCGGCTGAAGTTGTTCATGGTAGCTGCACAGACTTACCGCCATCAAGAAAAAAATAGGGAAGAGAGGGACGTCGAGTTCCTATATAAAAAGCCCGCAGCAACACTGAACTGCACTACAAAAGTTGGACATCTGTCCAACTTTTGTAGTGCAGTTCACCAGCGGGGCTTTTAAAAATACCTAATGGTAATTATTTCTTAGGTGGCTTTGAAGCGCCCTTAGTAGCTTGGTCAGCAGCTTTCATGACCGTATCCGATGCGCTGGTGAGGTTGGTTTTGGCAACCTCCATGGCATGTTTAACCGCTTTTTGACTTGTTTCGAAAACATTATTTGCAGAGGCGATAGCTTGTTTCATGGCCTGTACTGCCGCATCAGATCCTGCAGGAGCATTTTTGGTCCAATCCTCAACTAATGCGTTAATTTTCTTTTGGCCTGCTTGAAATTCTTTTTCAGCCGACTGGGTAAAGGAGGTTTGTGTTTCGTGTGCCAACTCATACAAATGTCGACTATAAGCCATGATTTTTTCTGCCATAGGCTGCACCGTTGCTGCTTGATGGGCCAGTAGTTGTTGTATATCTTTTATTTCTAATGCTTTTTTTGCGTTATTCATGCTATCACCCAGACTTGCCTTAGCAATATGCATATTTAGTTCAATTAATTTTTCAATACTTTGGAGCGCTTGGTTTGTTAGTCCACTGAGGGTTTCTAAGTTAGCTTTTTGGGCTGCTGCGATTTGTTCGGGGGTTAAATTCATTTTGTACTCCATGTAGGGGGGTCTCTTCAATGGTTACTATGAAACCAATGTGCATTTAAATCAAGTAGCCTTTTGTATTATACAAGATCACTATTGCGGTGCAATATTAAACATTGAAAGATGGCGCTAGTCAAAGTACAAATGGAGGGGGTGTAGAAATAGATCTAATTCACGTTTATTAAGTCTAAAATCAGCGCACCGGTCCAATACACAGTCCAAATCCAAATGACAATTAATTTAAAGAAATTCGACAGTCTAATTGCGCCTATTTTTATTCTTATATGGAGTAGTGGTTTTATTATTGCGCGTTTAAGTATGCCCTATGTAGAGCCTTCAACATTCTTATTTTGGAGATTCATAGGTGTTTTGGGTGCGATGGGGGGGTTGTCGATCTTTTGGAAAATTGATTGGCCAAAATGGGAGCAAATTAAGAAAATTGCAATAGCCGGATTGATGTTGCAATTCGGATATCTTATGGGTGTTTGGATGGCCGTTAGGCTTGGTATGACAGCTGGGCTAGTAGCCTTAATTGTTGGGTTGCAACCGATATTAACC
>CAIKFU010000126.1 GCA_903826775.1 uncultured beta proteobacterium
AATCAGTAAGACCACCAGCTAGGCGAACCGTCTCCCTTAGCGTGTCGATAGGCCTAATTTGGGTACCTGAAGGTGTATGTATAACCTGTGCAACCAGCATTCGAAAGCTATTCGAACCCAAGTCAACTGCAGCGACAAGATTATTAGGCAAAGACGATGAATTCTCTTTATTGATAACCAAGACTTTTCTTCTAAAAGGAGTTGCCCGCTAAAACAAAGTATTTATTTTATGCAACAAAAGTGACATATTCATGAAATATAAACAACTATCGAACATCGTTCATTATTGCACTTTTGACCGACTCTCCTACACCAATCTTAGCTATTAACCCGTTTCCCTGAAACTTTTGTCCTGGCTCAAGAAAACCCTGTCAAATTACGCTTAAAATCATTCTTATGCAGAACTCAGGTAAAGAATTTGAGATCAAACTCCTATTTCCAAAAGAAAAACTTCCCTCCATCAATCAATTTATTATCGATAGAGGGGGGTTAAAGAGGCAGCACCTGCAAGCATCATATATTGATACTCAGGACTTTCTTTTAGCAAATTCTGGTGTTGCTCTGCGCCTTCGAAAAGAAGGGCGTAAATGGATACAAACTCTAAAAGCCCCCACTTTAAATTCACTTGAACGATTAGAACACAACATTGAAATTCAGGATTCCAGTAAAGGGGTACCCCCTTGGTCCTTGTATCACCATGGAGAGCACCCCGCAGGTAAAGCTTTAATAAAGCTTCTTTCGAAATTGCCTCATGACTCCTTAAGTATTCGCTACTCCACAGATATCTGGAGGAGAAAGGCGTTAATAAAAACGCGCACCGGTCAAATTGAATACTCCCTAGATGTGGGTCTTATTAAAGCAATTAATTCTAACGGGCAGGAAACTACACTTTCAATTCAAGAATTAGAGATTGAATTGATACAAGGCCATCATGATGATGTACTAAATCACGCTAAAAATTTTATTAAGCGCTATAAAGCCATTATTGATACTAGGAGTAAATCGGAATTAGGCTATCTTTTAGCCAATGAATTACAGGCTACCCCTCCAACAAAGTCTAAAATAACCCAACTAAATAATCAAAAATCCGACACAGAAATCATTCAATCTTTAGTGAACTCCTGTCTGGCGCAAATACTTCCTAATTTATCCGTTTTAAATAATGAAACATCCGAATACGAAGAATACTTACATCAACTAAGAATTGGACTAAGAAGATTAAAGACTGCATTAAAATATATAGCACTAAAAAAAGTTTACATCAGCGAATCTGGGATGAACGCTCTCTCCTCACTTTTTCAGAAATTAGGAGAATATAGGGACAATGAATACCTAAAAGAAAAATTAAACCCTTCTTTAAAAGCGTCTCAAGGGCCTCAAGTTAATCTGCTTAACCAAAATCAACTACCCCACCCAAAAAATTTTATATCAAATCTTGAATTTCAACTTTTAATGGTTGAGCTTATTTCACTAGGGCATAAGGAAAGAATCGACCCAAAAGAAGAGATTAGTAATTTATCCGATCCTATCTCTCTTAAAAAAGCGACAACAAAACTGATGGATAGAAAAAATATTTCCATTAAAGATGATGTTCAAAATTTTCATCTTTTGAGTGAAGAAAATATTCATAAACTAAGAAAGAAAATGAAATTTCTTCGCTATTCATTGGAGTTTTTTAATGCCTATTGCAACCCAAAAAGATATACAGAGTACTTTAAATCAATTAATTTAGCTCTTAACTATTTAGGAAATTACAATGATATTTCCGTTGCAATTGAGAAAATAGCCCCAAAAATCTATGAAAACCCTCAGATGTGGTTTGCACTTGGATGGCTAAGATCCGAGCAAACACAAACAAAAAAATTAGCGCTAAAAAGTCTAAAGCAATTTACGCAATTAAAAAAAATTTGGTAACTTAAGACTTCAAAGCCATTTAAGCTGCCATATTTTTCTCTGAACTAGCGCAATCGTGACTCCCAAAGCTACAAAATATGCAGCAATCACCAGATTTGGGTTTTAAAATTACTAGGCAAGATGGGCATCGGTACAGATGCTGAGAAAACCCTGTGGGAATCTCAACCAACTCAAATGCTTGGCAATGAGGACAAGTAACAACGGAGTATTTATTTTCAATATAGCTATTCACAGCTAAATATTGCTCCATATATATTTCAAAAATATGTCAATATTGTTTTTAAATACTAATGGGTTGATCCTCAATACCAAAAAACTGCCAATAACTCCAGGATGTGCACTTTTAAAAATCGAAGCACCCTAGTTTTTCTCCAATTCGGTGAATAACTAGGGTGCTCGCTTTTATTTATTGCCTTTTTGGCTTAAGCCTAAAGACTCGGCCATTACCCTAAAGACCTCAGTGTTATCCATAAGCCCTTTAAATTTTTCTGAGCCAGGACCTATTGCGGTTAATACCGCATCATCTGCCGTATGAACTCCGGTATCTTGTTGCGCGGGAAGATTTCCTCCAACATGAATTGAGTCTTCCTGAAGTTGAATATATTTTGGGTTTGCAATATATCGGCCTTCGTCATTCTTTATGGCGGGATTAAATGTTCCATCCATCTTAGGGTGCATAGTTTCATAATGGTCTGGATAATTCGCATAGAAAAATGCAAGTCTTTTGCTTACATCGATCATTTCAGGATACCCGTTAGCATTAGCAACGGGATAATTTGGATATCCCGCTTCTGCATAAATCCCCACCTTTTCGCGTAAAGGTCCAGGACGTTGATCATCAACCACACCACTAATAGAACCGCTGTGGGTATGATCTGGTGTAACAATAATTAGGGTGTCAGGATTTTTAACAGCAAAGTTTTTAGCTATTTGCACTGCATTGCTTAGCATAATCGTATCAAACGCAGCCCTTTCCCAATCCAAGGGGTGATTAAATTTATCAATTAAAGCAGCCTCAACCATCAAAAAAAACCCATTAGGATTTTTTGAGAGAGTATTGATTGCTGCCTGAGTCATTTCTGTTAAATCAGGTTGATCAGGGTACTCTTTTACCGTATTCTTTTTTAAAATGAAACGATCAAGAGATCCATCCATGTTGTCGGGATGAAAAACTCCAAATAACTTTTTTGTATCAGATTTTTTGGTGGCCGCCAACAACTCATCACGAGTGGTAATTACAGCATACCCGTCATCCTTAAAAAGCTTAACTAAATTGTTCTCATCATTTCGTTTGGACCCCTTTACAGACTTAGGCAAAAAATAGGCAGAACCACCTCCCAAAATCACATCTGCCCTACTAAAAAAGAGTTGATCTGCAATATATTGCTTATCTGCCCGTCGACGGGTATGTGAAACCATAGCCCCTGGCGTTGCATCCTCTAGCTCTGCATCAGAAACAATCCCAACTGACATCCTTGTTTTTCTCTTCACTAATTCAGCAATTGTTTCAACCTTTGGGTGCGAAAAATTGTCTGTCGCTCTAGATGCATAGACCCCCATGGAATTTACTGCAGTTTTATGTCCAGTTGTATATGCACTCATGGAATTGGCTGAATCGGTAATTAAAGAGTCCGATCCTGACGTACCAATTAAAGCCATATGAGGCATATCGTCAAATGACAATTTATCTTTGTATTTCCCTTCAACGATACCTTTAGAAAGAACTCGGGCTGCAGTTCGGTTTGCAATCGTCATACCATCACCAATAAATAAAATGATGTTTTTGGCCTTTCTAGAACCGGTACCATAAACATCCCAGGTTACTTGCAGTTTTTCAATTCCAGCCTGCGCTTCAAGAACATAGGAACCTGCTTGATCTATTGATATATCACGAAATATCAGAGAGCTACCTTTGCTGCCCTCATTAGCAATAAACTCGGGCGTTTTTTTTAACACATCTTCAATTTTTCTTCCATTCAGGGTTGTCACTAAATCAGTGTTTTGAACAATTTTATCCAATTCAATTTTAATATCAAATTTTGACCCAGACAGAATCGCCGCATTATTAATAGGATAAATTGCAGCTGAAAAAACGTCTAGAACGTAAACAAGAAACGGCAATACTAAGAGAATCTTTAAGTGGATATTCTTCTTCATGAAATTTAATCGCTAGTAAATAGAACAAAATAGTCTAGTATTGACTATTACCCATTAAGATGACATAAATGTGACATGAAATGAGCTGAATCCTATGCTTTAAAAATATGTAATGCCACAAATTAACCGCACATTTTTTAATGGATTCCTTTATTAACCGAAATCTTTCGGATGTTTGAATGCCACACTTAAACTTTATACTCGATATTGCAATTCGACTGTCTCTTGCCCTAATGGTTGGTACCATTCTCGGATTAAATCGATGGTTACACCATAAATCAGCGGGAATTCGAACCCATTCATTGGTTGCCATTGGCTCTGCAACTGCTGTCATGCTCATTGGCGATTTTCAAGCAGATAATGCTCAATCAGTCAGTAGGGTTTTACAGGGGCTCATAACTGGACTTGGTTTCTTGGGGGCCGGGGTTATTATTCGTGAGCGTAGCTCACAAAAGATTCATGGATTAACCACTGCTGCCAGCCTTTGGTCCTGTGCTCTTTTGGGTGCAGCCTATGGTGCTGGTCAATTTACTCTTGCCACAGCCGCCCTGATTTCAATACTATTCATTTTATTAATTGGCGGTACCCTTGAAAAATTTGTCAGCAGAGCAACCGGGGTTAAACGTGACTCAGAAGTCTCAATGGATGATGATTAAAAAATCTTAATGCGTTCAGCAGGGAATCGAAGCATAAATTTACTTCCTTTGCCCGGCGTACTTTCAATCAATAATTGAGCCTGATGACGATTAGCAATATGTTTTACGATCGCAAGACCTAGGCCAGTTCCCCCGGTATCCCTAGAGCGACTGCGGTCAATCCTATAGAATCGTTCGGTCAATCTAGGAAGGTGCTCTGAAGAAATCCCTGGTCCAGTATCATCCACAGAAAATTCACCCTGTCCCTGCTCGTTCACCGCCCAAGTAACCGTAATCACCCCAATATCCGGAGTATATCGAATTGCATTGGATACTAAATTACTAAATGCGGATACGATCTCACGCTCATCTCCTAGCAAATTACAAGGTGATAACAAATTAAAATTGAGTGCATGCCGTCCTTGGGATAATGCTTGTGCATCATTTTTAATTAATGCCATTACAGTCGGCAACTGAAGCAGGTTCATGGGCGCCGGTTGAGTATTGGATTCAAGATTTGCCAAGGTTAATAAATCCTCTACTAAGCATTTCATACGCCTAGCTTGAGACATCATCATTTCAAAATATTGATCCCGTTGCGTAGCATTTAAATCCAGCGACTGCATGGTTTCTAAAAACCCAATCATTACTGTAATAGGCGTTCTCATCTCATGCGAAACATTAGCCACAAAATCTCTTCTCATCGCATCAGTTTTGCGAAGGTCCGTTACATCCTGAACCATCAATAACCTACGATTATCTGCAAATGGAAATATTTGAAGAAGAAGACTTAAGTTTGAAGCTGGGCCCATTAGCTCTATCAACAAAGGATCCTTAAATTGGCGGCGACTTAAATACTGAACAAATTCAGGTCTTCGAATTAAAAAATTGATTCGTTGCATAGCATCGCGCTTAAAATTCAAGCCAAAAAATTGCTCGGCTATAGAATTGCACCACTCGATTTGATCTAAATCATCGAGCATTACTATGCCATTCGGTGAGGCCTGAAATGCCAATATAAAACGCTCATGTTGTTTTTCTATTGTTCGTATCTTTAATTTTAAGTTTCGAACTAATCTTTGAAGCCGAAAAAAAACCTCTTCCCAGTAGCCGCTAGGCAGAGGCATTTCCTCTAGAGAATCATTGATTGTAAATTTTCTCAAACGAGCCAAGTTTATATATGAATAAACAAGAGGGATCGCTACAACTCCAATGCCAACCGACACTGAGACCATAGCACCCCAGTTTTTTAGGGCAATATTAGCAGCGACAAATGCAAGGAAAAGAATAAATAGAAAGCGGGCAATGGCAGAAAACATAACGTTATCTTAGTGCATCTATCTATCCTAGGTCAAAGAAACAAAGAATTTGTTTCAGGCAGGTGATTTAGTAATTCTATATCCACTTCCACGAACAGTCTCAACTAAGTTATCACATCCAGCAGGAGCCAATGCTGCCCTTAAGCGCTTAATATGAACATCAACCGTTCTCTCTTCAATATATACCTCGTTTCCCCAAACGCGATCTAAAAGACTCGCTCTGGAGTGAACACGCTCTGGATTGGCCATCAAAAATTGCAACAATCGAAATTCAGTAGGACCAAGAGGAATTGTCTTAACCTCGGAATTGGATGAAGTTGCCATTAACCGATGAGCCACCGGATCCAATTTTAAAGGCCCAACTAAAATTGGTCCCTCATCGATCATTGGGTTTTGGCGTCTTAATAATGCATTAACCCTCGCAATCAACTCTTTAGGCGAGAATGGTTTTGTCACGTAGTCATCAGCGCCCGAATCAAGGCCCAGAACTTTATCAGCCTCCTCGCTTTTGGCAGTCAGCAGCAATATTGGCAATGCCTTTGTTCTCTCGTTCAATCTCAATTCTTTTGCAAACTGAACTCCAGATTTTCCGGGTAGCATCCAATCCAATATGAGTAAGTTTGGCAGCACTTCGCGCATCATATTGGATGCTTGGTCAGTCTGAAATGCCCTATCAACATCAAATCCAGCATGAGTAAGATTAATTGCAATCAATTCTGCAATAGATGGCTCATCTTCAACAATTAAAATTCGACGAGTCATTTTTCCCTCTTATATATTACTTATTTACTTGCTTCTCGAACCAAATCGTCATGCGGAACATGTCGTACATCTGCACCTTTTGCTATGTAAATTACAAATTCGGCAATATTTTTTGCGTGATCACCAATCCTTTCAATTGCTTTTGCAATTGAAAGCATATCCAAGCCGGTTGTAATAGCTTTCGGGTCTTCCATCATATAGGTAATAAGCTTGCGAACGAAAGCTCGAAACTCTTCATCAATTTGCTTATCTTCTTGAACCACATCAGCCGCAGCCATCGTATCAAGTCGAGCAAATGCATCTAGACTACGACGTAAAAGGGATATTGCCATTTGTCCAGAAAGCTTAATTTCTGCAACATTAATATTATGAGTGGTCGAAGCATCAATGATTCGCTTGGTACGTTTAGCAACACGCTCCGCTTCATCACCAGCCCTCTCAAGATTAGTGATGGCTTTTGATACAGCCATAACCAAACGCAAATCTCTAGCGGTTGGTTGACGACGAGCAATTATTTCTGTGCAGGATGAATCAATTTGAATCTCATAATCGTTGACTTTTTTTTCACGTTCAATAACTAGATTGCAAGTATCAATATCCATTTGTTCAAATCCACGCATAGCGGTTGAAATTTGGGACTCAACTAAACCGCCCATCTCAAGCAAAGTACTGCAAAGAGAATTTAAGTCTGCGTCAAATTGCGATGAAAGATGTTTATCCGACATTTATATTCCTCTAATTTAACCAAAACGACCAGTGATATAGTCTTCAGTTTCCTTGCGCTTTGGTTTGATAAAAATTTCATCGGTTTTACCAAATTCAATCAATTCACCTAAATACATATAAGCCGTAAAATCCGATACTCTAGCAGCTTGCTGCATATTATGAGTCACTATTGCAATAGTGTAATCATTTTTTAGTTCGTTAATTAGCTCCTCAATTTTTGCAGTTGAAATTGGGTCTAATGCCGATGTTGGTTCATCCAGCAGCAGAACTGAAGGCTTAACAGCAACTCCACGTGCGATGCATAACCGCTGTTGTTGTCCGCCTGATAAAGATAATCCACTTTGATTTAACTTATCTTTAGCTTCACCCCAAAGCGCCGCCTTATTTAACGCCCATTCAACCCTCTCATCCATTTCGGATCGAGATAAGCTCTCGTATAGCCGGACACCAAATGCAATATTTTCATAAATCGACATTG
The DNA here is from genome assembly GCA_903826775.1 of uncultured beta proteobacterium. Classification (GTDB taxonomy): domain Bacteria; phylum Pseudomonadota; class Gammaproteobacteria; order Burkholderiales; family Burkholderiaceae; genus Polynucleobacter. The sequence goes on from CAIKFU010000126.1 coordinate 7,992, forward strand.
GAAACGGGGTTGGTTTTTGAAAAACCATTCCAATTCTTGATCGAAGTAGATTTAAATCCCGATCTGCGCTTAATATATTCTCGCCATAAAAATTTATCTCTCCTTCAGCTCTTTGGCCGGGGTATAGATCATACATACGGTTCAAGGATCGAAGCAAAGTCGACTTCCCACACCCGGAAGGACCAATAAACGCCGTTACCTTGCCCTCTTGAATATCCAGGTTGATGTTTTTTAAGCCTTGATAACTTCCGTAATAGAAATTCAGATTTCTAACTTCAAGCGCATTTCTTGGCTTCGAAGCTACACTCTCGATATTTTCCTTATCCATAACACCCACTTGATCGTGAACTGAATTTGATTCAAACATTGTTCTCATATTTTTCATCCTTGCACCTTTTCACGAAATACCACTCGGGCAATAATATTTAAGCCGAGAACCGTAAAAGTAATCAATAAAGCACCGCCCCATGCGAGACTTACCCAGTTGTCATAGGGACTCATAGCAAATTGAAAGATAACCACTGGTAAATTTGCCATCGGCGCATTCATGTTCGCCGAAAAAAATTGATTATTGAGGGCAGTAAATAATAAAGGGGCTGTTTCACCACTGACTCGAGCAAGAGCCAGCAATATTCCCGTCATCACTCCGCTTTGTGCGGCACGTAATGTTATATAAAAAGCAACTTTCCACTTTGGGGCTCCCAAAGCATATGCAGCCTCACGCAAGCTTCCAGGTACAAGGCGCAACATATTCTCAGTCGTACGAACAACAACCGGTATGGCTATCAAAGCCAATGCAATAGTGCCAGCCCACCCTGAAAAATGCCTTACATTCGCTACTACAAGAGCATATACAAAAAGGCCTACAACAATTGATGGTGCTGACAACATGATATCGGTGACAAAACGGGTTATCGATGCAATCCTACTGCGATCACCATACTCAGATAAGTAAAGGCCGGCTAATACCCCTACCGGGGTGCTTATTAAGGTACAACAACCAACCAGCATTAAACTGCCTACAATGGCATTTGCTAGCCCTCCACCTTCAGATCCGGGTGCTGGCGTACTGGCCAAAAACATGGAAAGATTGATTGCCTCAAAACCCTTAAATAATAAAACCCCTAAAATCCACAAAAGAAAAAGCATCCCGATACCCATTGCCGTCACGGATAACGTCAAACCAATTGCATTCGTACGCTTACGCTTTGAAAATATGGATGGATCAATGTTGGTTGCGCGATTCACGTTTTCACTCCCTGCCTCTTTTCCATGCTGATCAACATCCATTTGGCGAATGCTAAAACAACAAAGGTAATAATGAATAAGGCCAAAGCAAGAGCGAACAACGACGAAAAATGGGGGCCAAGTTCCGCTTCACCAAACTCGTTAGCCAAAGTTGAAGCGATGGAATTTCCCGGTGCAAATAACGAGGGAGAAAGGCGATGGGCATTTCCAATTACAAAAGTAACCGCCATGGTCTCCCCCAAGGCACGACCCAACCCCAACATCACACCGCCAATAACTCCTGCCTTGGTGTAAGGCAAGACTATATTCTTAACAACCTCCCAGGTTGTGCAACCAATACCATAAGCAGACTCTTTTAATACTGGGGGCACAATTTCAAATACATCGCGCATTACTGATGCGATAAAAGGAAGAATCATCATCGCGAGAATTAAACCGGCACAAAGGATGCCGATGCCATTAAATGCCCCTGAAAATAAAATACCAATAAAAGGTATGTGCCCGAATACTGCAGCCAATGCTGGTTGAATGTACTCAGCGAAAATAGGGGCAAATATGAACAAACCGAACATACCGTAAATGATTGACGGAACCGCAGCTAATAATTCAACTGCAGTGCCCAATGGCCTACGAAGCTTAGCAGGGCAAAGCTCTGTCAAAAAAACTGCTATGCCAAAGCTTAAAGGAACGGCTATCAGCAAGGCTATAAAAGACGTCATCAAGGTGCCATAGATGGCTATTAACCCCCCAAATTCACCATTGACGATATCCCATTCTTCTGTAATAAAAAATGCTGGCCCGAACTTGTGGAGTGCCGGCCATGCATTAATAACTAAGGAAATAAGAATTCCCACCAAGGCAATCAATACAGAAAGGGCAAAAAACTGAGTGATTCCATGAAACAAGAAATCCTGAATACGCTGGTATTTGGCAACCCTTATTGCTTGCGAACTTATTGACGCCGGCGATTGATTTATGTCCATGAATTTACGTAAAGGTGAAAAAAACAGTTCCACCAAATGTGGAACTGTTTAAGAAGGGAAGCCATTGAGGACAGTGCAAAAAATTACTTGGTTTTTACTTTAGTCCACACATTTTTGCGAATGAAGTCTGTAGTGACATCAGGCATAGGCACATAATCCAACTCTTCAGCCATCTTCTTACCATCCTTAAAGGCAAAGTCAAAGAATTTCAATACCTCTGCAACATTGGCTACATTCTCTGGGTTTTTATATACCAAAATAAACGAAGCGCCAGTAATTGGCCAAGATTTTGCACCAGGGGCATTGGTAATGAAAGTTCCCATTCCGGGAATTTTTGACCAATCGGTCCCTGCTGCTGCAGCGGCAAAAGTTAAATCATCTGGAGCCACAAATTGACCTGCTGCATTCTTAAGGGATATGTAGGTCATTTTATTTTTCTTCGCATAGGCATATTCAACATAGCCAATCGAATTTTTTACTCGCGTCACATTAGCAGCAACGCCTTCATTTCCCTTGCCGCCAACTGAAGAAGCTGCAGGCCACTTAACTGCGGCGCCGGAACCAACTGCATCTTTCCAAGAACTGCTTACTTTAGCCAAATAGTCAGTAAAAATGGCTGTTGTTCCCGAACCATCGGCACGATGAACAACGGTAATATCGCCAGAAGGAATTTTCACTCCTGGGTTCATAATTGCTATGCGCTTGTCATTCCAATTGGAAATGGTACCTTGATATATATCGGCCAGTGTAACGCCATCTAGCTTGATTTCGCCTGGCTTAACACCTTCGACATTAATCACAGGAACTACGCCTCCAATAATCGCTGGAAATTGAACCATGCCATCCGTTTCAAGATCTTGAAAGCTTACTGGATTATCTGTAGCTCCAAAATCAACGGTCTTTGCTTTAATTTGTTTAATGCCGCCCGAAGATCCAATTGACTGATAGTTCATGTTGAAACCGGTTTTAGCTTTGTATGCCTCAGCCCACTTTGCATAAACAGGGTATGGAAAAGTCGCGCCAGCGCCAGTCATGTCGGCAGCAACGGCAATTGATGCAATCGATGCAGCAGCAATCGAAATAGCGCCAGTAATTAACGCTTTTTTCAACATAAGTTTCATTTAAGCAATCCTTGTAGATGTTACGCAACAATGCGATAACATAACAATACGGCTTCAGTATGACTGTTTTATGACAACAAAGTGGATATTTAAAATTCCTTATGTATCAAGGAATTGAAAATGAATCCTGATTTATTGCAAAGGAATCCGTGCTGCAATATATTCAGCGCACTGCTTTGCAACAGATTCGTCTTGGGCCTCAACCATGACCCTAATAACGGGCTCGGTACCGGACGGTCTTATAAGTACCCTACCGGATCCTTTCAGGTCCTTTGTAACTTTTTCAATGGATTCATTAAGGGCTGAATCAGTCTTCCATTGATACCCTGGTGTCATTTTAATATTCAAGAGAACCTGAGGGAAAATCTTCACACCCTCAAGCAGGTGTGCCAAACTTTTATTATCCTGCCTCATTGCAGCTAAAACCTGCAATGCAGCAATCGTGCCGTCGCCGGTCGAATGGCGATCAAGACAAAGCAAATGTCCAGAACCTTCACCACCCAAAACCCAACCTTGTTTTCTTAACGCCTCAAGAACGTAGCGATCTCCTACTTGAGCCCTCTCAAATTCAAAACCAAGATCTCGAATAGCGTGCTCTATTGCCAAGTTAGTCATTAGCGTTCCTACGACGCCCCCCATCCCTAAGCCGCGAACTGCTCGATCTTTTGCAAGAACATAAAGCAACTCGTCCCCATTAAAAAGTCGACCAGTTGCATCCACCATTTGCAATCGATCAGCATCGCCATCTAATGCAATCCCAAGATCAGAATTGGTTTCACGAACTTTTGCGATAAGGGCATTAGGACTAGTAGCTCCAACGCCGTCATTAATATTGCGCCCATTGGGTTCAACCCCAATAGAAATCACTTCCGCGCCCAGTTCGTGAAATACATGAGGAGCAGTATGGTAAGCAGCTCCATTTGCACAATCGACAACGAGTTTCATTCCGCGTAAATTTAAATCACTGGGAAATGTCGACTTGCAAAATTCAATATACCTGCCTGCGGCATCGTCTAACCGAAATGCCTTTCCCAAAAATTCAGAGCTGACGCAACCCATTGGCTTGTTAATTTCAGCTTCAATCGCGAGTTCAACATCATCCGATAGCTTATCGCCCTTAGCAGAAAAGAATTTGATGCCGTTATCCTGATATGGATTATGGGAAGCAGAAATTACCACCCCAGCAGAAAGGCGCAAAGCCTTTGTTAGATAAGCAATACCAGGGGTCGGCATGGGACCGCAAAGCATGACGTCAACGCCTGCAGCTGCAAAACCCGCCTCCAGTGCTGCCTCCAATAAATAACCGGATACTCTGGTGTCTTTTCCGATTAATACCTTACACCGCTCGCCTGACTGGGCATTAAGTTTTAATACAATTCCAACTGCAAAACCTAGGCGAGTTACAAACTCAGGAACGATGGGAAATTGACCCACTTCACCACGTATGCCATCCGTTCCAAAATATTGTTTTTTCATGTAGCGATTATAAAACCGAAAATAAACAACCACAATCAATCAAGATTGAACAGCCTTCCAGACCTTTAAAGCATCCATCGTTTCGGAAACGTCATGGACCCTAATGATCGACGCCCCTCTATCGGCCGCCAGGATTGCAGCCGCAATACTGGAGGCTAAACGCCCATCTACTTCACGTCCAGTAATTTTTCCAAGCATCGATTTACGAGAAAGTCCTGCTAACACAGGAAATCTTAACGTCTGTTTTGAATCCAATGTTGTTATTTCGCTGAACTCCGAAAACTCCGAGAAACGATTAAGCATCTCTAGGTTATGCCGAAGGTTTTTTCCAAAACCAAACCCAGGGTCGATGGCAATTCGATTTAAATTAACTCCATTACTGATTAAATAATTGCAACGCTCTTGGAGAAACAACTTCACCTCAGCGACAACATTTTCATATTCGGGGCTAAATTGCATCGTTAAGGGATCGCACTGCATATGCATTAAGATAATCCCACAATTGCTTTCACGAATTGCGGATACTGAACCTTCAAGACGAAACGCCCAAATATCGTTAACACAATCAACACCCGCTTCCAATGCTGCGAGCATAGTCTGAGCCTTATAGGTGTCAATCGATAAAGCAACTCCGCAACCATGCAAAGCTTCAATCAGGGGAAGAACGCGATCAAGTTCTTCTTGCAATCCAACCGGTTTAGCCCCAGGTCGCGTAGACTCCCCACCGATATCGATAATACCCACTCCACTGCTAATCATTGCTTCAGCATGACGCAATGCGTGATCTCGAACACTGAAGCGACCCCCATCAGAAAATGAATCGGGCGTCGCATTCAAAATTCCCATTACTAATGGCGTTTTAATTTTGTTAAAATCAAAAACAAAACGCCCGCACTGCCAAACTTCTGACTTATTGTGTCCGCCCATAATCAGATCAGTGATCCCTTATAGCAACTCCACTAAGCAGTTGCTGGCGTACTATCGGGAGTTGGACCTCCGGGTGTTCCGGCTGAATTTCCAAAAGCAGTTGCAGCAGGTACTTTCATAGCGCGAGGCGGACGACCTTCCATGATGTCGTTAATTTGATCCGCATCGATCGTTTCCCATTCCAACAGGGCAGTCACCATCGCTTCAACCTTATCTCGATTCTGTTCAAGAATAGATCTTGCCAAAGCATACTGACTATCAATCAATGTACGGATTTCTGCGTCCACCTTCTGTTGCGTTAATTCAGAAACAGTTTTCGAACTTGTCCGGCCAAAAATGTTTTCTTGCTCGGTATCTACATAAACCATTGTGCCTAAGCTATCGCTCATGCCATACCGTGTAACCATGTCACGCGCCATCTTTGTCGCACGCTCAAAATCATTGGAGGCTCCGGTACTCATGGAATGCAAAAACACTTCTTCTGCAACCCTTCCACCAAATAAGATGGCAAGCTCTTCCAGCATACGATCTTTATAAAGGTTAACGCGATCAAACTCAGGCAATTGCCACGTGATGCCCAATGCCATCCCGCGGGGCATGATGCTCACCTTATGAACGGGATCCGACTTTGGAAGCATCTTGGCAACAACAGCATGACCAGACTCGTGATAGGCCGTATTACGACGTTCTTCTTCACGCATTACCGCGGACTTGCGCTCAGGACCCATAAAGATTTTATCTTTGGCATCCTCAAAGTCTTGCATGTCTACTGCGCGTTTATTGCGTCTAGCCGCAAACAAGGCTGACTCATTGACCAAGTTCGCTAAATCAGCGCCCGAAAACCCTGGAGTACCACGCGCCAATACAGCAGCATCCACATCTGGGTTGATTGGGACCTTGCGCATATGGACTTGCAAAATTTGTTCACGGCCCCGAATGTCAGGCAAACCTACATGAACCTGTCGATCAAATCGGCCGGGTCGAAGTAAAGCCCGATCAAGCACATCGGATCGATTGGTCGCAGCAACAACGATAACCCCGCTATTACTTTCAAAACCATCCATTTCAACAAGCATTTGATTTAATGTTTGTTCACGCTCATCATTGCCGCCACCCATCCCGGCACCACGATGTCGGCCAACCGCATCAATTTCATCAATAAAAATGATGCAAGGGGAATTTTTCTTGGCGTTTTCAAACATATCGCGGACTCTTGATGCGCCAACACCAACAAACATTTCAACAAAATCAGAGCCCGAGATTGAGAAAAACGGCACCTTTGCTTCGCCGGCTATGGCGCGCGCAAGAAGTGTTTTACCTGTTCCTGGTGGGCCAACCAACAATACGCCATGAGGAATTCTTCCACCCAACTTCTGAAATTTCTGAGGGTCTTTTAAAAAATCCACCAACTCATGCACTTCTTCTTTCGCCTCATCACAACCTGCGACATCGGCGAAAGTGACGGTGTTGCTATTCTCATCTATCAAGCGCGCCTTGGATTTTCCAAAGGAAAAAGCGCCTCCTTTTCCTCCGCCCTGCATTTGACGCATCATAAAAAACCAAAAACCAATAATCAGTAAAGTCGGCCCCAAATAATAGAGGGCTGAAACAAGCATATTTGGCTCATCGTCTGCCTTACCGGTTACCTGAACCCCGTATTTCATCAAATCGCCTACCATCCAAATATCGCCCGGAGAAATGATCGAGTATTTATTGCCGTCGTTGGGCGTAACTTGTAAAGTTCGGCCCTGAACGTCAACGCGTTTTACTTTGCCGCTCTTGGCATCATCCATGAACTGGGAGTACGTGACTTGATCTTGCGCTTTAGGCTTATCAAACTGCTTAAAAACGGTAAAGAGCACTAGACCGACAATGAGCCACACGCCGATTTTCTGGAACATATTGCTATTCAAAAAAACACCTTTGCCGGATTAATCCGGGAGTTAACGCACATTTAAAACTTACTACGCTAGCTAAGTATTTGATTCTACTACTAGGCTTTTTCAAGCCCTGCAGGGATATTTATTTAAAAAACCCTTAAATATAGTGGGTTATTTCATCTGTTTGAGATGTCGTCCCAGTAAAAAGGTCTCTGAAGACCTATCTCGAGAAGCTTTTGGCTTTCGTGGGGAGACTGTTTTAAAGACTTTTTTAAACGACTCCACAATCTGACTATAGCCGCTACCATGAAAGCACTTAATCAATAAGGCACCATCTTGATCCAAATGGGTAATTGCAAAATCCAAGGCAATTTCGGCCAAAAAAGCCATTCGAGCAGCATCAGCCACCCCAACACCCGACAAATTCGGAGCCATATCAGACAAAACAAGATCCACTTTCCCGCTCCCGCCTTCAGGCAAGAGCCTCTCAACGGCCTTCAAACCCTCTTCCTCTCGAAAATCGCCCTGAATAAAGCTGACATCCGCAATATCTTCCATCGGCAATAAATCGATAGCAATAATTGTGCCGTCAGGCTTCCCGGATTCAATTTTAGGGTTGCGCTTACCCAATTCTGTTAGGCGATTACGGACGTACTGCGACCAACTGCCGGGAGAGCTTCCTAAATCCACCACCACCATTCCAGGCTTAATTAGGGAATCCTGCTCATCAATCTCGCTTAGCTTATAAACCGCCCGAGCACGATAACCCTCTTTTTGCGCCATCTTTACATAAGGATCGGTTAAATGATCCTGCAACCAACTTTTATTAAATTTATTTTTCGCCACAGATAACCTACTTTCAGTCCCCATTTTCTCAGTTTCTGAGCCCGAAGGCAAAAACACTCCATTTTTACTTCTTAATAACCACTGCATCAGATGATCTATCATCGAGGCATGACCTCACTATCTATTACTACCGCACAACGCAAACTCCTCAAAGCCGATGCTCACGAACTCAATCCTGTCGTCATGATCGGGAATGATGGTCTTAGCGCTGCCGTCTTGAAAGAAGCCAATTTAGCGATTAGTAGTCACGGATTAATAAAAATCCGGGTATTCGGTGACGATCGAGAAGCTCGCCTAAAAATTTACGCAGAACTTTGCGATAAGCTAAATGCCGCCCCAATTCAGCAAATTGGAAAACTGCTTGTCATTTGGCGGCCAAAAATTGAACCTAAAGACAGTCAAGCTCATCTTGCCAGAACAAGCAAACAGACAAAAAAAACCTTGCAGTCGCCTCGTAGTTCAAATAGGGCAACGGCAAGAACAAGCGCATCAGAAAGATCAGACAGGCGGTCTGCTGCTTTTAAATCCGCTTTCCCAAAAAAATCCACTGAAAGATCCGCAAATAAACCTTCATCTACTGATGAAAAAACCAATCCATCCAGAACAAAAACCAGGGTAACTCGAGCCGACGCAGCTGAATCGAAAATTGGCTGGTCATCACCGGGTTATCGAAAAGCTACGGCACCAGCGACTCCAATCAAACGCCGTAAAATCCGGCAAAGCAGCACTAAGAAAAAACTTCTCGGGTAATTAGAAAGACTTCGTAATACGCCAAACTAAAAACACACCCAATAAGCTCTCCAACAAAAAAAGTAGGCTGGATGCAACATGCAGTCGGCTGAATAAAGCCGCTGAGGATGAAAGCATTACTGACATACCCTCTACTGATGCAGCATTGCGTACAGACTCCATCCAGGGTATCAAAATGAAGCTGGCCACAATTGAACAAGCCCACATCGCCAGAAGAACCCAACGGATTGGTCGATATTGATTTAATCCCCGGTTAACCAATAAATTTGCCAATACCATCAAGGTAACGCACACCCCAACACTGATGTAGGCCTCGATACGAAATAGATTTCCCGCCACCATCCCAGCAATTTTCCTGTCCAGCAAGCCTGAAAATAATACCGGTACAACAAAGTAGCCGATGGCAATTAAGCCTCCTACCCACAACGCCGAAATCAAAGCAAATACACGCTGCACAGTTTGAAAGGTCTTCATGTTGATATCCTTCACCATGCAAATCGTACGCCCAAATATTTCGCAACAATCAATCCATACAAATTACTAAACATATCGAATAGCCAAAATTTCAACTTCTCGCTTGCCACCAGGGGCCTGAACAGAGACGACATCACCCTCCTCTTTTCCTATCAGAGCGCGAGCAATTGGGGAGCTGATTGAAATCTTATTTAGGGATATGTCAGCCTCGTCATCGCCAACAATTTGGTAAGTAAACTTTGTGCCGTCTTCAAGGTCTTCCAAATCAAGAGTGGCACCAAAAACTACGCGCCCAACCACATCCAAAGTAGAAGGATCAATAATCTGCGCTGCCGCTAACATGCTTTCAAGCTCCTGAATGCGTCCTTCAATAAAACCCTGTTTTTCCTTTGCTGCATCATACTCAGCATTTTCAGAAAGATCGCCTTGCGCACGGGCCTCAGAGATAGCAATGATTACCGAAGGGCGTTCCACATGCTTGAGTCGCTGCAACTCTTCTTTCAGAAGGACTGCACCGTATTTGGTAATTGGAATTGTGCTCATGCTACATGCCTAACTTTTAAATACACTTCAATTGAGGAACTAGAAGTGCGATTTTAAGCTAGGTTTGCCTTAACCGAGCGAGCG
>CAIKFU010000127.1 GCA_903826775.1 uncultured beta proteobacterium
CGACGAAAAAAATTGCGCCGCCATAATGATGTAAAAACTTCGGTTCATTCGTACAATTGAGTCATTAGTATTATTAAAACATGAAAGGAGGGGTGAATATGAATAGTCCTATTAATAGGCCAATTTTTGCGTCGATTCATTCCGAAGCTTTCAGCCATAATTTAACGCGAGTTCGAGAACTTGTGCCAAATTCTAAAATATGGTCAGTAGTCAAGGCCAATGCCTATGGCCATGGATTTGAATCCGCTCTGAAGGGTTTGGCGGATACGGATGGGTTTGCGCTTCTAGACCTCCAAGATGCTCGCTGGCTTCGCTCTAGCGGCTGGGAGGGTAGAATTTTGCTTCTTGAGGGGTTATTTCAGCCTTCAGAACTAGAAGACGTCCTAAGGCTAAATTGCGACCTAGTGGTCCATTGTGAAAATCAGGTTACCTGGCTTGAATCTTTGCAAACAAAGTCATTAAAACCGATTCAAATATATTTAAAACTGAATTCTGGAATGAACCGCCTAGGGTTTAAACCTAGCGCTTACCGCACGGCATTTCATCGTCTTCATTCTGCAGGACATGAGATTCACCATATGAGCCATTTTGCAAATGCCGATCAAATCGATAAATACCCTACGCTTGGTCAGCAGCTTGATTGCTTTAGTGAAGCGATTGAAGGTTTACATGGTGAAATTTGTTTAGCAAATTCGGCAGCTATTTTATGGCACCGAAATACTTCAGGCAACTGGGTTCGGCCTGGAATCATGCTTTACGGGGCTTCACCGACAGGCAATTTTGATGATATTAGGCATGCGCATTTAGAAGCCGTAATGCATCTAAAAAGTGAGATTATTGATATTCAGCTAGTTTCAGCGGGAGACCATATTGGGTATGGGGGACGATTTATGGCTCCCGAGGCAATGCGCATAGGAATCATAGCGTGCGGCTATGCCGATGGTTATCCAAGGCAAGCTAAGGATGGCACCCCGGTTTGGCTTGAAGTACCTGGCTTCGAAAAAAAAGGTGTTATTTGTCCTTTAGCCGGCCAAGTCGCGATGGATATGTTGACTGTTGATTTACGGAATGCTCCTCAGGCGAAGATAGGGACAAAAGTGGAGCTTTGGGGAAAACAAGTTCCAGTAGATGATGTTGCCAGAATGAGCGGAACCATCGGGTACGAATTGTTATGCGGGCTAGCGCCCAGAGTGCCCGTTCTCTTAAAGTAGCCCCTATAGGCTATTTATTCCAAATTTGCCACCATCTACGCTCTTTTTGCCCACGTTGACCGGTCAGCAAAATTTGGCTATCTGGAAAATTTAGCTTAAATACCCTAGTTGCATCCGCGCTTAGGTCAAGCATTCCCAATTTTTCATACGATTTAATCAAGATGTAAAGAGCTTCCTCAACAGCGGGGGCTCGATCATAATCTCGAATTACCAATTGGGCTCGATTCGCTGCCGCCAAATAGGCACTGCGTTGAAAATAAAAACGGGCAACAATGACATCGGCCTCTGCTAGCGAATTGACGATGTATCTCATGCGATCCAAGGAATCAGGGGCGTATTTACTATCTGGAAAACGATCGACAACAGTTTTAAACGATTCGAAAGCTTCTTTTGCCGCTTTTGGGTCACGTTCACTGAGATCTTGACCAGTAAACTTACCCAAAAACCCCAAATCGTCATTAAAGGCAATCAAACCCTTAAGGTAATAAGCGTAATCTAAGCTAGGGCTACCTTGATGGAGTTTAATGAAGCGATCAATTGCCACCAGGGCCTGTGCTTGTTCTTGTGCTTTCCAAAAGCAATAAGCCGTGTTGATTTGAGCTTGTTGTGAATAAGGGCCAAATGGAAAACGGGCCTCCAATTTTTCAAAGTATTTTCCACACTTTGAAAAATCACCATCGTTTAATTTGCCAGTGGCCTCTGAATAAAGTTTGGTCTCAGACCAGGTATCCGTTTCATCATTTTTGCCTTCACTGCCTGCGCAACCACTAAGAACTCCAGTTGCAATGCAGATTGCTAAAGCTAAAAGGATGCCAATCACTCTAGGTCTTCGACCATCAAAAGATGAGCGAAGAAGGGTGGCTAGTCTTAAACTGGCATCTAAATTATTATTTGGCAAAACTAAATGGCTCTTAAAGCGTGACATCGCTGCAAACTCCTGATTCGAATCCAATTGATTATATCGATGAAGAGGATTTCATTGTCTTAGAAATCCCCCAACAATCCTCCGGAGAGCGATTAGATAAGGTTTTAGCAACTTTTTTACCTGAATTTTCTCGAAATAGGCTAAAAACCTGGGTTGAAACAGGCGCCGTGACTGTTGACGGAAGGGTTACCAAGTCTAGATATTTGCTCCATGGGGGTGAGGTTGTTAGGGTTTTTCCACAAGAAATGCCAGAACAGTTTGCATTTAAAGCAGAAAAAATTGACTTGGATGTTGTTTTTGAAGATGAATCCATTATTGTTATCAATAAACCTCCTGGCTTAGTTGTTCATCCTGCCGCAGGGAACTGGACTGGCACATTACTTAATGGGCTTTTGTTTCATTATCCAGAACTTAGCCACCTTCCAAGAGCTGGAATTGTGCACCGGTTAGATAAGGATACATCGGGATTAATGGTGGTTGCGCGAACTGCACAAGCACAAACATCATTGGTGCGTCAACTGCAAGAACGATCCGTAGGACGTCGATACCTTTCGTTGGTTTGGGGCGAGTCCCCATCTCAGGGAAAGGTGCTGGCAACAATTGGCCGAGATCAACGGGATCGGGTGAAAATGGCTGCAGGGTCAGGTCACGGTAAGCCGGCCACCACTTTGTTTCGCCGTCTTGCAAAAGGCCAATTTGCAAATACCCCATGCACTTTATTGGAGTGCCGGCTCGAAACGGGGAGAACGCATCAAATAAGGGTGCATCTTGAGTCCATTGGCTTGCCATTGCTGGGAGACCAAACTTATAGAAAAAAAACCCCAGCTGTTGCAAAGTCCTTATCTTTTCAAAGACAAGCTCTACATGCTTATGGTTTGATTATTCAACATCCGGTAACCCAGAGTCCTGCATCATGGTATCGATTGCCTCCAATGGATTTTCTTGATCTGTTAACTTCTTTGGGCATAGAGTTTGACAGCTTGCCGACCGAAGGGTCGTTGCATCCATTATTGGGAAAAATAGAGGATAGGTGAACTTTCTCAATGCAACTTAAATCTCATGCAGAATTATTTTTGATAGAGCCTGATTGGCCCGCGCCATCAAATGTTCGAAGTTTTGTTACAACACGAAAAGGTGGGATAAGTACAGTCCCTTATGACACATTAAATCTTGGGGACCGTGTTGGAGATCAATTTGAAGCGGTTTCTTTTAATAGGCAGCTATTAAGAAATCGCTTGCCAAGCGACCCCATCTGGTTAAAGCAGGTTCATGGAACTGAAGTCTGGAATGCGAAACCATATAAACCCAATCCACAGGTTATAGAAGCCGATGCGGCATTTACAGTGCATAGGAATGTGGTTGTTACGGTTACTACCGCCGATTGTCTGCCGATATTTTTTTGTAGTCGCATTGGCAACACGGTAGGGGTTGCTCATGCTGGATGGCGAGGGTTATGTAATGGAGTTATTGAAAATACAATTCACCAAATTCTAAGTTCAAGCAAAAACCTCCAGGTTCAAGATTTAATGGTTTGGTTTGGTCCAGCCATTGGCCCTAAGGCCTTTGAGGTTGGTGACGATGTTTTAAGGGAGTTTTCAAAATTTGCAGTTAATCACCCAATTGAAAAACTCATGACCGCATTTGAGCCCATTCATGAAAAACCCGGTAAATACTTAGCAAATTTATACCTGCTAGCAAAACTAAGATTGAATTCTCTTGGCATATCTGAAATTTACGGTGGCAATTTTTGCACGTATCAAGATCATGAGCAATTTTTTTCATATAGAAGGGATGGCTGTACAGGGCGCTTTGCAAGCTTAATTTGGTTTGAATAGAATTTTAGCTTGGGGTTATTCCTAGGTTATTCGTTAGGCTAGGGTTAGTGCGTATAACCCTTATTGCCTTATACAAGGAGAATGCATATATAAAATTCGTAGAGATAAATATGTTTGGTGCAATAAATACAAATAGCTCGCCTTCCTTGGCGCCTCATCACATGGCCTTGATTCCTCCTGAACGCCTAAGTGAAATTCAAAAGGAATATTTTGCAGAAGCTGCTGCATTAACAACCAATCCAGATGCCATTGAGCTTAAAGATCGACGCTTTGCTGGAAATGCATGGCATTCATCTTGGGGTAAGTCAATCGCAGCCATCTATTTATTAAATTCAAAACATTTATTGGCTTTGGCGAATGCGGTTGAAACAGACGATAAAACTAAACAACGAATAATATTTGCAACTGAGCAAATGATTGATGCTTTTTCACCGTCAAACTTTATTGCAACAAATCCAGAAGTTTTAGAAAGCATCATCAGCACTCAAGGCCAATCCATTCAAAACGGCATTGTCAACCTGATGGGCGATTTAAAAAAGGGCAGAGTTTCTTTAACTGATGAGAATGCATTTGAAGTTGGTAAAAATTTGGCAATTACTGAAGGGTCGGTTGTTTACAGAAACAACTTGTTTGAATTAATTCAATATAAACCCTTAACTGAATCGGTATTCGAGCGCCCATTCCTCATGGTGCCTCCTTGCATTAATAAATTCTATATTCTTGATTTGCAGCCTGATAACTCGGTTGTTAGGTATATGGTTAGTCAAGGCCATACTGTATTTTTAGTATCTTGGAAGAATCCTGATCAATCGATGCTTCAAATCACTTGGGATGACTACATAGAAGAGGGTGTGATTAAGGCAATTGATGTAGTAAAAGAAATTGGAGGCGTCAGCCAAATCAATTTGCTTGGTTTTTGTGTTGGCGGCACCTTGGTTACAACTGCATTGGCGGTTTTGGAGGCTCGAAAACAACACCCAGTTGCGAGTCTTACCCTTTTGACAACCCTGATAGATTTTACTAATACCGGAATACTGGACGTTTTTGTAGACGAGGGTTTAGTAAAGCTTCGGGAAAATACAATCGGCGGAAATCAAGGAAACTTTGGACTCATGTCGGGCTTGGATTTGGGAAATACCTTTTCCTTTCTAAGGCCAAATGATTTGGTTTGGAATTATGTTGTTGAAAATTATTTAAAGGGAAATTCTCCGCCTCCATTTGATTTGCTGTATTGGAATGGCGACTCTACGAATCTTCCAGGTCCGATGTATTGCTGGTATTTACGCCATACTTATCTGCAAAACGAATTGATACAACCTGGAAAATTGACTGTGAGCGGCGAAAAAATTGATTTGAGTAAAATCAAGTGCCCTGCATATATTTACGCCTCCCATGATGATCATATTGTGCCTTGGCATTCAGCATATCGATCCACTCAGGTTCTTAAAGGGAAAAACCGGTTTGTACTTGGAGCGTCCGGTCATATAGCTGGTGTAATCAACCCTCCAGCCAAGAATAAAAGGCATTATTGGGTGAACGACTCGTTGCCAAAAAATGCCGACGAATGGCTCAAAGAAGCGAAAGACATAAAAGGCAGTTGGTGGCCTGACTACACCAAGTGGCTCGAGAATTTTGGTGGCGAGAAAAAGGCCGCCCCAAAAACTTTCGGCAATAAAAAATATAAAAAACTTTCCCCTGCTCCAGGTGAATATGTCAAAGAGAAAGTATAAGAATCAACTAACCAATCTAGAAATTATTTAAAGGGGAAATCAATGTCACAAAAAGTTGCTTACGTTACAGGTGGTATGGGGGGAATTGGTACTTCAATTTGCCAACGATTGGCAAAAGATGGTTTTAAAGTCATTGCAGGGTGTGGTCCAAATTCGCCGCGAAAAGATCGATGGATTGGGGAACAAAAAACCCTTGGATATGATTTTATCGCCTCCGAAGGAAATGTTTCTGATTGGACTAGCACCGTTGCCGCCTTTGACAAGGTGAAGGCGGAGGTCGGTCGAGTTGACGTCCTTGTCAATAACGCGGGGATTACACGCGATAGCGTTTTTCGCAAAATGACCCCTGAAGACTGGAAAGCCGTCATTGACACCAATCTGAACTCGCTTTTTAACGTTACCAAGCAAGTAATCGACGGCATGGTTGAAAACAACTGGGGTCGAGTGATTAATATTTCCTCGGTGAACGGACAAAAAGGGCAGTTTGGTCAAGCGAATTATTCAACCGCAAAAGCTGGCTTACACGGATTTACTATGGCACTTGCCATGGAAGTTGCAAACAAGGGCGTCACAATCAATACGGTATCTCCGGGATACATAGCGACAGATATGGTGAAGGCAATTCGCGAGGATGTGCTGGAAAAGATCATTTCTGCGATTCCGGTAAAGCGTCTTGGAACACCGGATGAAATTGCTTCCATTTGCGCTTGGATAGCATCGGATGATGCCGCTTTTGCTACCGGAGCCGACTTTTCGCTAAATGGTGGCATACATACGGGTTAATTTTCGCTTGAATTCATTTCAAAACAGCGGTAAGGCACTAATGCAACATTGGTTATAGACCTTTAGGGCTAACTAGAGATACACTATGCCAATGTTGCGTTGCAGTAGATAGCTAGGATAAATTTATATGGTTACCCGTTCAAAGAGGGCTGGCGAAGAGCGGCTCATTAAAAAATACCCAAATCGCCGTTTATACGACACACAAACCAGCACTTATGTGACTTTGGTCGATATTAAGGGGTTGGTTATGTCTGGTGACCTTTTTAAGGTGATTGATGCAAAAACCGAAGACGATCTGACTCGAAATATTTTGCTCCAAATCATTCTTGAGGAAGAGGCAGGTGGCGCACCAGTCTTTTCAACTCAAATGCTGTCTCAAATTATTCGCTTTTATGGAAATTCCATGCAAGGTCTCATGGGAAATTATTTAGAAAAAACCATGCAGTCATTTGTGGATATTCATAATAAATTAAACGATCAGTCTAAAGGGACCAGTGGCAGCGGAACTGAAGCCTGGGCTCAAATGATGAACCTTCAGAATCCTTTAATGCAAAACCTAATGGGCAATTACCTTGAGCAGAGCAAGGACCTTTTTATTAAAATGCAAGAGCAGATGCAAGGTTCGCAATCGTTATTTGGCAGCTTTCCTTTTACCCCAGTTCAAAAAACTCCAGAAAAAGAATAGTTGTGCCTGGAAAAGTTGGCTTTGTTTCTTTGGGTTGCCCCAAGGCGTTAGTAGATTCTGAATTAATTCTGACTCAATTAAGCGCAGAAGGGTATGAGACAGTAAAAGATTACGCAGAAGCCGATCTTGTAATCGTAAACACTTGTGGATTTATTGATTCTGCTGTGGAAGAAAGTCTTTTAGCGATTGGAGAGGCTTTAACCGAAAATGGCAAGGTGATTGTTACTGGATGCCTTGGAGCCAGGAAAAATGCCGATGGCAGTGATTTAATTAAAAGTATTCACCCAAAAGTATTGGCCGTTACCGGCCCGCATGCAACAACCGAGGTTATGCAGGCTATTCATCAACATTTGCCAAAGCCTCATGATCCATTTATGGATTTATTGCCACCTATTGGTATAAAGCTAACGCCAAAGCACTATGCGTACTTAAAAATTTCAGAGGGATGCAATCATCGTTGCACGTTTTGTGTGATTCCAAGTTTGCGAGGTGATTTGGTATCTCGCCCAATTGGTGATGTTCTGATCGAAGCAAAGAAACTGTTTGAATCTGGAGTAAAGGAATTATTAGTTGTTTCCCAGGATACAAGCGCCTATGGCGTTGATATTCAATATCGAACTGGATTTTGGGGCGGAAAACCTATTAAGACAAGGATGTTTGATTTAGTCAAAGCACTAAATCAAATTGCAATAGAGCATCAAGCTTGGGTTCGATTGCACTACGTTTACCCCTATCCTCACGTCGATGACATCTTGCCTTTAATGGCTGAATTTTCTGAACATGGTTATGGTGTCTTGCCATATCTTGATATCCCATTGCAGCATGCTCATCCTGATGTATTAAAAAGAATGAAGCGCCCTGCGAGTGGAGAGAAAAATTTAGATCGCATACTTGCCTGGCGGGCTATTTGTCCGGATCTAATTATTAGAAGCACATTTATTGCCGGCTTTCCTGGTGAAACAGAGTCGGAATTTCAATATCTTCTTGATTTTATGGATCAAGCCCAAATTGATCGGGCAGGGTGTTTTGCTTACTCTCCGGTTACCGGGGCTAAAGCTAACGAATTACCCGATGCGCTTTCAGCATCCGAGCGGGAGGCTCGCCAATCGCGCTTTATGGCTAAAGCAGAGGCGATTTCGATCAATCTTCTAAGCAAAAAGGTCGGTAAAAGGATGCGGATACTGGTCGATCGAGTTGATGAATCTGGCGGAATTGGTCGAACTATTGCCGATGCCCCAGAAATCGATGGTTTAGTAAGGATCCTGCCGGCCAGCAAACCCTCCAAACGGTATAGGGTTGGGGATTTTATTCGAGCAACAATTATTGGCGCCCAAGGGCATGACCTAATTGCCGAACCTTGACGAATGTTATAAAACTCTGTCTTGAAATACTGATTAAGCTTAACAAAGGGGAATAATATGAGCCGTGAAGTGGTTGTTTTAAGTGCAGTTCGTTCTGCAATTGGTAGCTTTGGTGGCGGCCTAAGTAGTTTAGAGCCATCGGAACTTGGTGGCATGGTTATGAAAGAGGCAGTGGCTCGATCCGGTGTCAACCCTGCTGATATCAACTACGTAACCGTTGGCAACACTATCCCAACCGATAGTCGATATGCCTATGTTGCTCGAGTTGCATCGATCCAGGCTGGATTGCCGATGGAGTCCGTCGCTATGGCCTTAAATCGTTTATGTAGCTCTGGTCTTCAAGCAATCGTTACTACTTCACAAGCCATCATGCTCAATGACTGCGATTATGGCATCGGTGGGGGCGTCGAAGTGATGTCTCGTGGAATGTACGGATCTACAGCAATGCGTAGCGGTGCCCGAATGGGGGATACCAAAATGATCGACATGATGGTATCGATTTTGACCGATCCGTTTGGCGTTGGTCATATGGGTGTTACAGCTGAAAATCTTGTTGAAAAATGGAAGCTTACCCGTGAAGAACAAGATGCACTTGCTTGCGAGTCTCATCGCCGTGCGGCCGTAGCAATAAAAGAAGGTCGCTTTAAGTCTCAAATTGTTCCAATTACTATTAAGGGTCGTAAAGGCGATGTTGTATTTGATACCGACGAACATTGCAAACCCGAGACATCAATGGAAACATTGGCGAAGATGAAGCCCGCATTTAAAAAAGAAGGTGGTAGCGTAACTGCTGGAAATGCCTCTGGAATTAATGATGGGGCGGCATTTTTTGTTTTGGCTGCTGCAGATGCTGCTGCAAAAGCTGGTCAGAAACCCTTGGCCCGGCTTGTGTCTTATGCCATAGCAGGCGTACCCAACCACATCATGGGGGAAGGGCCAATTCCTGCAACGAAACTCGCACTTGCTCGCGCTGGACTTAAGCTTGATCAAATTGATGTTATCGAATCAAATGAAGCTTTTGCTGCTCAGGCTCTCGCAGTTACTAAAGGATTGGGTTTAGACCCAGCAAAAACAAATGTTAATGGCGGCGCTATTGCTCTGGGTCATCCAATTGGATGTTCTGGTGCTGCAATAGCAACAAAAGCTATTCACGAATTGCATCGCGTAAACGGTAAGTATGCGTTGGTGACAATGTGCATAGGCGGCGGTCAGGGAATTGCAACAATTTTTGAGCGTCTATAAGTGGTTTTCTAAACATCAAGTAATTAGAACTAAAGCAGCATCCAAGTCGACGTAGTCAAAAGCTACGTCGGCTTTTTCTTTAACAACCGGTTTTGCACGATAAGCAATACTGAGCCCTGACCCAGTCATCATCAATAAATCGTTTGCCCCATCTCCAATTGTTACTGTGTTTAATTTGCTACAGCCAACAATTTTGCATGCATTATCAAGATGCGCTGCTTTCCCAACATCGTCAACAATATCCCCCAGCACGTTGCCGGTGAGAAGTCCATTCTGGATCTCTAGGGTATTTGCTTTTGCTTGGGTAAAACCAAGTTCTTCTTGAAGTTTGTCTGTGAAAAAGGTAAATCCACCGGAAACTAGTAAAGTATGAAGTCCTAGGCTATTGGCAGTTCTAAGTAGTTTCATCGCGCCAGGATTGGGTCTTAGACGCTCCTTATAAACTGATTCCAGGACGGATACGGAGACCCCTTTTAGCAATGCAACGCGCTGACGCAAGCTTTCACTAAAGTCCTTTATTTCGCCGCGCATTGTTGCTTCAGTTATTTTGGATACCTCAGGTTTTTTCCCAGCAAAGTCTGCAATTTCATCAATGCATTCGATATTGATTAATGTGGAGTCCATGTCCATAGCCAGAATGCGCATGTTTTTGGAATCAAATGTCGATGGTATATATGCTAGATCAGTGGCATAGTTCACTGCTATTTCACGCATTGCGGAACGATCTACAGTCGTCAGATTTTTATTTGTACGCCAACGATAGCTAAAGGTTTTCTCTTTACTTACCAATTGAGTTGATTCCTCAACTTCTTCATACGGAGATATCAATATGCCAATATTGGCAGCCTTTATTTGTATAGCCTGTTGCAGTTTAGGTGAAATAGGCCTTAAAGATAGGGCGACTATGTTTAATGGGTTGGACATATGAATGGTTCGTGAAGATTAATTTTATGAAAATAGTGTAATAACTTATTGGTGTTTAATTTTCTTCCGTGGATACCAAAAGTGCTGATTCGTTTAACCTTCTTAGGGTATTTCTGATTTCATCAAGTCGTTTTTCTAGTTTCTCAAAATCCCCTTCTTTTTGAGGGGAAATCTTTAATCTATCTTGGCCATTTAAATGGATGTGCTTTGAGGATTGAACCATTTGAATAATTTTTATTGGGTCGATAGGGGGGTTCGGTATAAATTGAAGTTGTATGGAATTTGGTGTTGCATCGATTTTTTTAATCCCAAACCCTGCCATTTCAAGACGCAAGCGATGGGTCTCATAGAAAGATTTAGCTTGGTCAGGTAAATCACCAAAACGGTCTACCAATTCTTCACGCAAACGAATTAATTCAGAAAAATCACTTGTTCCTGCAAACCGTTTGTATAAAGACAGGCGCTCGTGTACATCCGGACAATAATCATTTGGTAGCAAGGCAGGAACACCCAAGTTCACATCGGTAGTCACCTGAAGTGGAGAGAGCAAATCAGGCTCCTTACCGCTTCGCAACGATTTCACCGCACGATTAAGCATTTCGGTATAAAGTTGAAATCCAATTTCATGTATTTCACCTGATTGTTTATCGCCCAGCACTTCTCCCGCACCACGGATTTCTAAATCATGCATTGCCAAATAAAATCCAGAGCCCAATTCTTCCATAGCTTGAATTGCATTTAAACGCAATTGAGCCTGCTTGCTTAGCGCTTCAGGATCGGGAACCAGGAGGTATGCATAGGCTTGGTGATGAGAACGGCCTACACGGCCCCTTAACTGATGTAGCTGAGCCAATCCGAATTTGTCTGCGCGATGCATAATGATGGTATTGGCAGTGGGTACATCAATACCGGTTTCAATGATTGTCGTACACAAAAGGATATTGGTTCTCTGGGTTACAAATTCCCGCATTACTGCTTCTAGATCTCTTTCATGCATCTGTCCATGAGCGACACTTATGCGTGCCTCGGGTATAAGTATTTGCAATGCCTGCTTGCGATTTTCGATCGTTTCGACCTCATTATGAAGAAAATAGACTTGTCCACCCCTTTTTATTTCTCGTAAAACCGCCTCACGAATGACGCTATCACCTTCTCGTCGAACAAATGTTTTTATTGCCAGCCTTTTTTGAGGGGCAGTTGCGATGATGGAAAATTCCCTTAAGCCTTCCATTGCCATACCCAAGGTTCGAGGAATTGGGGTGGCGGTTAAAGTAAGTATGTCGACTTCAGCGCGCAGGGCCTTAAGGGCATCTTTTTGTCGAACGCCAAATCGATGCTCCTCATCAACAATTACTAAACCCAAATTAGAGAATCGAGTTTCTTTTGATAAAAGCTTATGGGTCCCAATAATGATATCCGCCTGACCCGTGGCGATATCAGCTAATGCCGCATTAATTTCTTTAGTCGATCTAAAGCGCGATAACTCAACTATACGAACTGGCCAATCTGCAAATCGATCCTTCCAGGTGGCGACATGCTGCTCTGCTAATAAAGTGGTTGGGGCCAATATTGCCACCTGCTTGCCGCCCATAACAGCAACAAAACTGGCTCTTAATGCAACTTCGGTTTTCCCAAAGCCAACATCACCACACACAAGTCGATCCATAGGCTGGCCGCTGGTCATGTCCTTAATAACGGCAGTTATTGCATCAGCCTGATCGGGGGTTTCTTCAAAACCAAAACTTTCAGAAAAAGCCGCATAATCGTGTGTTGAATACTCGAAAGCATGTCCTTTTCTGATAGCACGTGCAGCATACAAGCTAAGCAATTCAGCAGCCGTATCGCGAATTTGTTGAGCGGCTTTTCTTTTTGCTTTTTCCCATTGTCCAGAACCAAGCTGATGAAGTGGTGCTGAATCAGGATCCGATCCCGCATAGCGCGTTACCAATTGCAATTGTTGTACTGGTACATACAACGTGGCTTGATTTGCATAAACCAAGTGCAAAAATTCTTCGAAAATGGGATGTTGTTTTGGTGGTGCCAAATTTAACAAGACCAAACCTTGGTAACGACCAATACCATGCTCAGCATGGACAATAGGATCACCGATTTTTAATTCGGAAAGATCCTTGAAAAGCATGTCGGGGTCGCTTGACTCGTTAGTGCGAGTTTTTCGTCGTTGGCGAGCCGTTGCGGTAAATAGCTCTGCTTCAGTAACAACAATTAGGTTTTCAATTGGCCATGAAAACCCGTTAAAAAGTGGAGCCGTGATCAGGCCAAAATAGGATTTGCTGTTGATAA
The DNA here is from genome assembly GCA_903826775.1 of uncultured beta proteobacterium. Taxonomy (GTDB): domain Bacteria; phylum Pseudomonadota; class Gammaproteobacteria; order Burkholderiales; family Burkholderiaceae; genus Polynucleobacter. The sequence continues at coordinate 12,998 of CAIKFU010000127.1, forward strand.
AATCGGCAATGCTTTCAAAGGCATCAGGTTTAAGGGGGTAGAGCCCTGCGCCCTCTAAATCCTCAATAAAATTACTTTCTTCAAACAATTGACGGATGGACTCTTTTCGGCCTGCGCTATCAGCACAAATTAGAATGCGTGTAGATTCTTGAGAGACAATTTTTCTTAAATGTCCTATGGGGTCTACGTTGCGCCGCTGAACTGAAATATCGGGTACGGGGAGAAATTGAATATTCTGATTTTCACCCTCCGACATAGTGCCACCAGAATGAACCTCTCTCTGTAATACCAAACGAGCCTTACCCTTAAGAAGGCTAAAGAATTCTTCGACATCTAAAAATAGATCCTTTGGTGGCAAAATAGGCCGCTCCAGATCATGCTTTAAGAAATCAAATCGCTGCACGGTATCTTTCCAGAATCCGCGAATAGCATCTTCGGTATCCCCAACGCTAACCAGCCAAACAGGATCTCCAGAGCGAGGAAAATAGTCAAAAAAAGTAGATGGGCGATCAAAAAATAAAGGTAGATAGGATTCAATTCCTGCGGTAGGAATACCTAAATTCGCATCCTTGTAAACGGAACAGCGAGTAGGGTCTCCTTCAAAAACTTCACGCCATCGCCCCCTAAACGCAGTTCTGGCAGCATCATCAAAAGGAAACTCATGGCCAGGTAATATTCGAACCTCTTTAACCGGATATAGACTGCGTTGTGTGTCTGGATCAAACGAACGTATCTGCTCAATTTCATCCCCAAATAAATCAAGTCGATAAGGCAGGGTTGACCCCATTGGAAACAGATCTATCAGCCCACCCCGAACGCTATATTCCCCTGGTCGCATAACAGCAGTGACGGGATCATATCCAGCCTGTTGTAGTTGGAGGCGTAAAGCGTTTTCATCCAGCTTATCTCCTTGTCTGAAAAAGAATGTATGGCCTGATAAAAAGTCGGGTGGCCCCAAGCGCTGTAAGGCGGTAGTTACTGGAACCAAAACAATGTCGCAACTTCCATTAAGCAACTCATAGAGTGTTGCCAGCCTCTCAGAAACCAGATCCTGGTGCGGAGAAAATTGATCATAAGGAAGAATTTCCCAATCTGGGAGTAGTCGAGTTTTAAGTTGTGGCGCAAATGCTGGAATTTCATCGAGTAAACGTTGAGCATCCTGAGCTTGCGCGCAAAATACAATCATCACTGAATAGTGCGATCGGTATCGAAGGGCGGATTGAGCCAATAATGCTGCATCCGAAGATCCAATCAAGCCGGAAAAGGTAAAGCGCTGCCCAACCCGAGGTGCGGGTATGGGGGGTACTTTTTTTAATCCATCAGACATCGAACATCATTATAGAATCAGGGATGACTATTTCATTTCGCAAATGCCATGCACTTTTGCCTACTGCTGGTATCGGATCGCGCCTTGGCTTGATATCGGACGCCAATTTGCCAAAACAATTTCGCAATATGGGAGGTAAACCCATGTTGGAATACGCTTTAAATGCCTTTATTAATACCCCAATGGTTTCTTCAATATGGGTTGGGGTCAGCCCCAATTTTGAAAATCACCCCATAATTGGGCAAATTTCACATCATGTGAACAGTGATAAGCCCTTAAAATTTTTACCGACAGGCGGGGCGACAAGACAGGAAACCGTGAAAAATACCTTGGCAGCTATGCTTTCGGCTGGCATACCTGAATCGGATTGGGTATTGGTCCACGATGCTGCTCGCCCCGGAATTAGCCCTAGACTAGTAGAAAAATTGATTATTTCTGTTAATCGGGAATGGGAGTTAAGTAATGCTGATATCGGCGGTTTATTAGCTATGCCTGTAGCAGATACTTTAAAACAGGCAGATTTAGGGTCAGTAGCGGCCAATACTTATACTAGGGCGCTAAAGACGATCCCTCGTAATCACTTATGGCACGCTCAAACACCACAAATGTTTTCTTTGCGAAGTCTGCATGATGCTCTCGATAACGCCATCCTTTCGGATGCAGATGTTACTGACGAAGCAAGTGCGATGGAAAGGATGGGAATGAAGCCCTTATTAATCGAAGGTGCTACAAGTAATTTTAAAGTTACCCACCCAGAGGATTGGAATTTAATGCAGATTTTGCTTGAGTTACCTGCCGCAAAGAAGACTTAAAAGATTATGGGAATAAACTCAATGACCAATCCAAACAATTCATTTATTCCTCAATTTCGTATTGGACAGGGCTACGACGTTCATGCTCTAGTGCATGATAGAAAATTGATTCTGGGGGGAGTTCATGTTCCTAATGAACTGGGTTTATTGGGACACTCTGACGCCGATGTTCTATTGCATGCCTTAACCGACGCCTTGTTAGGCGCCGCTGGATTAAATGATATTGGGCAAATGTTTCCAGATAACGATCAACAGTACAAAGATATGGATAGTCGAATCTTGCTTCGAGCGGCTTTACAAAAAATACAAGCAGCTGGATTTCATGTGGGAAATGTGGATGCGACCATTATTTGCCAAAAACCCAAGCTTGCAAGTTATCTGCCCATGATGATTCACAATATCGCCTCTGATCTTGCTGTTACCGCTAGCCATGTGAATTTAAAAGCTAAAACAAATGAATCCTTAGGACACCTTGGGCGAGGTGAGGGGGTTGCAGTTCATGCAATAGCCCTTCTTTATAAGGGAAATTAAGCACTTGCTGAGGGTTTTAGATGCTATTTATGGCTAAATTTTGGCTTTGAGAGTGCTGATCCTTGCGCCATCGGAATGGACAAGAGTATCGGGGGAGGCTGAACATTGTAGAATCCATCCTTTAGAGTGAAGTTTAAGCTAGGTAGTGTTTGCGGATTTTCGCGAGGATGGCGAAATTGGTAGACGCACCAGGTTTAGGTCCTGACGCCAGTAATGGTGTGGGGGTTCGAGTCCCCCTCCTCGCACCACAACAACTACGTGGCTTGGACTTCATATACCCTGATCTTCAATTAAGAGACGAGAAAAGCTGTGCAGATAGAAAATTTAGGTCAGTTAGACCGCAAAATGACCTTGGAATTCGCCCGTGCCGATTTGGCAAAGGTGCGTGAAGCCCGCTTGGCTAAAATTGGTAAGACCATGAAAATGGCTGGTTTTCGCCCCGGGAAAGTCCCTAAAAATATCGTTGAAAAACAATATGGAATGCAAATTGACTTTGAAGTTCAATTTGATAAGGCATCTGAGCTCTTTTTTGAAATTAGTAAAAAAGAGGGGTTGTTGCTAGCAGGTCAGCCTCGTCTAGAGCCTAAAAGCGAACTAGACGCCGATCAGATTGTTTTTGATGCGTATTTTGAAGTCCTGCCCGATATAAAGGTCGGCGACCTATCTAAAGCTGAAGTCACGCGCTATTCAACTCAAATTTCCGACGCTGAAATTGATCGCGCTCTGGATGTGTTGAGAAAACAGCAAGTGCATTTCCATCCACGCGGGCAAGTTGGTGAACACGGGGATGGTGGGGGAGATGTCTCCGCTCAGAATGGCGATAAAGTAACGCTTGATTTCGTTGGGAAAATTGAAGATGTTGAATTTGCTGGTGGAAAAGCTGAGAATTTTGAATTTGTATTAGGCGAAGGTCGAATGCTCCCAGAATTTGAAACCGCCACTATTGGATTAAAAGTTGGAGAAAGTAAAACTTTTCCTTTGAGTTTTCCAGCTGATTATCACGGCAAAGATGTAGCTGGGAAAACCGCCGATTTTACAATCACGCTTAAACATGTAAATTGGCCCCACCTGCCCGCAATAGATGAGGCATTTGCGCTTTCCTTAGGGGTAACGGAAGGCGGAGTTGAGAAAATGCGTAAAGAGGTTGCTGAAAATCTGGAACGAGAAGTAAAGAGACGCGTGACCTCATTATTAAAAAATCAAGTTATGGATCAGCTGGAGAAACTATGTGAGCTGGACGTTCCAAAGTCTTTAATTACCACTGAACAAGAGCGTTTAATGGATTCAGCCAGACAAGACTTAATTCAACGCGGGATTCCAAATGCTAAAGATGCCCCAATACCTGCTGAAATGTTCGCAGAACAGGCAAAAAAACGCGTACGTTTGGGCTTAATATTGAGCGACCTAGTCAAGCAAAAGAATCTATCGGCCA
>CAIKFU010000128.1 GCA_903826775.1 uncultured beta proteobacterium
GAATAGCCAAAATAGATATAAATAAAGGTGTTTGAATAGCATATACGAACTGAATCAAACCTCTCACCAAAAGCAAGGGCAACCTCTTTGGCAATTAACTTCGATAGATCCAGCTCGCCTATTGTAGTAGGCCAACGAAGCAAGATATAGCTTGTATTTTCCTTCATTTAATAATTTATATGCTTAACTTTTAAAGGCAATAAACAAACTTGACCCCCAACAATCCATAGCAAAACTTCTTGTAACTCATGCAACAAGCCCAGTCATGATTTTATCGGGGGTTAACGGTAAATCAAAGATCCTATTACCAATTGCATTTGCCACCGCATTTGCTATAGCAGCGCAACCTGGACCTTGCGACCCCTCACCAACCCCAAGCGACTTCTGATTTTCACGATTAATCAGTTCAACTTGGATAGTTGGAACGTCAATAAACCGAAGGATTGGATACTCAGACCAGGAATCCACCTTAATCCCATTTTGGTTGAAGGGAACCGATTCGTATAAAGTCCAGCTTGTTGTTTGTACAAGACCCCCCTCAATTTGATTCTTAAATCCATTGGGGTTAATTACCAATCCTCCGTCAGCTGCAGCATAAAGATTGCTTACGGTTACTTTTCCTGATTTTGCATCAACCACTACGTCGGCAACAGTCGCGACATAAACGGAAAGATTTTTATATTTCGCAAATGCAATTCCACGCCCATGCAACTTTCCACCCTTACGGCTCGAAACTTGTCCAGACTTCCAATTCGACATACTCGCAACCTTCATGATTACATCTCGTGCCCGCTGATCTTCCAAATGTTTCAAACGAAATTGCACTGGATCAATATTTGCAAGCTTAGCCAAATCGTCCATCGTTGACTCGATAGCAAAAACATTGGCGTATGCCCCAAGAGTTCTTAGTGCTGAAACTCTAAGCGGCATATTATCAATTAAATGATTAATGATCTTTTGGTTTGGAAAGGCATATAGAGGCACAGCATTCCTATCCGAACCCCCTGCTGGTTGAGGAATATTTTTTACCGGGGAGGCAGGGAATGGCTTCTCCAAATACCAACTGGACAGTAGGTTATCTCCAATAGGCTCACCTGGGCGAGTACTGTGCGTATTGCTCCACAATTCGTGTTTCCAATTAGTAATATTTCCCTCGCGATCAATGGAGGCATCAATATTAATAATCATTGCCGATCCATATGGCTCCCATTTGAATTCATCTTCACGCATCCACTGCACTCGAATGGGTTTTCCGGGAATCGTACGAGCGATTAATGCAGCATCTAAAGCAACATCATCCGCCCCGCTTTGGCCGTACATCCCCGAACCTTCCTGATGAATACAGATAATTTTTCCTTCAGGAAATCCAAGTGTTTTAGCAAGGTCTTTTCGCAATGGATACATGCCCTGACTGTGCGTCCAAACTTTCATTACACCATCTTGCATCAATGCAATGGAACAAGAAGGGCCAATTGATCCATGCACAATAAATCCTTTGGTAAATTGTGATGAAACAGATTTCACGGGATTCCCTGGCTCTCCTTTTTTAACACCAATAACAGTATCAACTGAAGGCTGCTGCTTCATCTTTCTATACCAATCTTGAACTGAAGAAGGTAAATCGCCTTTTAGCTTCCAATTAGCACTCTTCTTCAATGCATTCATAGCATTAATAGCCTGATCTTCTCGATTTGCAACAACCGCTAAAAAACTTCCGTCCAAAACAATGCTGACTACGCCAGGCATTAACTTAACCGCATCAATATCAACATTTATTAAATTGGCACGCGGAGCAGGTGGACGAACGACTCGGGCATGCAGCATTCCAGGCATCCTAATATCCTGAAGGTAAGCGGGAAGTCCAGATACCTTCGCAGGAATATCTACGCGCTCTATAGATTTACCAATAAATTGGTGATTTGATTTTAATGAAACCTTTGCAGTTGCAGGCCTTTGAAGAAGATTCTCATTAGTTAATGACCAATAACTGGTTCTTTGACCACCTCTGCTCGATGTAATCTCTCCGTCTTGAATGCTTAAGTCAGCAATAGGAACTCCCAAAGCAACAGAAGCTCTTTCCAAAAGGATAGCCCTTGCTTCAGCCGAAGCAAATCTCAGTGCGATCCCGCCATACTCGATCGATTGACTGCCTGAAGTAACGCCCTCATCTGGCGATAGGCCGGTTGTGGTGGGGATCATGACCAAGCGAGACATGCTAACTTCTAACTCATCAGCCACAATTTGCTTCAGTGCTGTAGTTATCCCCTGACCAAACTCAACCTTACCAGCCAAAACAATAACCTTTCCATCTGGCTGAATATGAAGCCAGCTATCTAATTGAGGGTTGCCCTTTAAGCTGCCCGGCAAATCCGACCCAGCACTTTGCGCAATTAAGCCGGCTGACCAAGAAAACCCTATAGCTAAGCCAAGGCTGTTTCGCATGAAATGTCTGCGTGAATTAACGGGAAAATTATTCATGCTGACAACTCCTGAGAGGCCCGACGAACTGCTTTTATGATGCGTGTATGAGTACCACAACGACAAAGATGCGCATTTAACGCCTCTTTAATTTGCTGTTCGGATGGATTGCGATTCACATCTAGTAACGTTTTTGCTCGCATAATGACACCCGAAATGCAGTATCCACATTGAACTGCTTGTTCGCTAATAAATGCCTTATTTAAGGCGGATAAAACTTTATCGTCTTCAAATGACTCTAATGTTTTTATATTCCCGGTAATGCTGCCTACAGGCAATGTGCATGACAAAACAGCCTTGCCATCCAACAATACGGTACATGCACCGCACTGCCCCGCACCGCAACCATACTTTGCTGAATTGATACCAACATCATTTCTCAAAACATATAGCAGAGCAGTTGATGGATCAATATCGAAAGTCAATAGCTTTCCGTTTACCGTAATTTGAACGGGCATCCCAGTCTCCTAATAATTTTTATATGCTAAAGCTTAAACGCTTCCACCTTAACTTTTATTATTTTCGCTCAAATTGGCATTGTTTACGAAAAAAAAACCGCCCTAAGGCGATCTTTTAATTTCAATAATGCGATCGGTAGGGTCTTCTATAAAGCCCCTACTTTTCGATTTAACTTTTAAAATTACATCCCACCATAGGCACCGTCATAATCATAGTGACGAGTTAACTTCTTACTGTCTTTAACGGTTGTAGCGTTTTCTGAAAAAAGTTGATTAATAATTTTCAATAATTGACTCATTTTAAATCTCCATAAGGGTTAATACCTACATTTTAACCCTAATAGTTAAAAACGTACAATAAATTGTATGAATTATTGAAATAAAAATACATAACTAATTGAATATAAAAGGATTTATGGTAAAGGTATAGAGAAAATGGCCTTAAAATTTATGGAATCGGTACTATTGGAAAATCCCTTGCCTACAAGAGCACTGGAGCAAGGGCCATAATATCTCTGCGTGTGTCGCCTCTTCTCCTCATCTGCAATTGCA
>CAIKFU010000129.1 GCA_903826775.1 uncultured beta proteobacterium
CAGTACCTTAGACATACGGCTAAAAGCCGTGATCTAGAACATTACATCAATAGACACCACCCTATGAGCACTAAAGAGGTTGAAAATCTTGCATACGATTACCTTTACCACTCCAGCTTTTCTAGGTTTTGTGATCATGAAAAAAGTTAAACGGGCTTTGCGGGGTTTCTGGGACTCTTGGGTTAAAGCTCGCACTGAATACGCCAAGCAGTATGTGATTCACGATAGTCTGGAGTAAATAAAAATGACCACGGAGTTGCTCTTGTTGGACTAGTTTTTTGAAGACAAATTTTAGTTAAAAGCCCAAGACTTTTAGGTCTTGTACCTTTATTTTCGGTGCGCTATCGTCAATTCTTGAGCAATATAAACATCTACGCAACATACTTCATGTATCTTGTACAAATGCTGAGGATTTTTCCCATAATCTTACTTGGAGTATTTTATTTACTGTCTTCAGGCAGGAGTATCGCAGGACCGCCCGAGTCTATTCAATTAGGCCCAAGGCCAATGTATTTAGTGGACTCTATGGATAACTCTTCATTAAAAGAAACCTTACTCAATTGTGAAAAGGGCCCATTCAAAAAAACAGAATTTTCCATTGCCCACAGAGGCGCTCCACTCATGTTTCCAGAGCATACTATGGAATCTAATATGGCAGCAGCCAGAATGGGGGCAGGCATTCTCGAATGTGATGTTACCTTTACCAAAGACAAAGAACTGGTTTGTAGGCACGCGCAAAACGACTTGCACTCCTCAACAAATATTTTGGAAACACCTCTAGCTTCCAAATGCGTTAGCCCATTTAAACCTGCAACGGCAAATCAACCTGCAAGTGCCGAGTGCCGCACTTCGGAACTGACTCTTGAAGAATTCAAATCGCTTCGTCCAAAAATGGATGGAGCGAATCCATCAGCGATTACTATTCAAGGCTACATCAAAGCCACACCCTCTTGGAGGACAGAATTGTATTCTGCCAATACCCGGCTGATGACACACCAGGAGTCGATTCGGTTGTTTAAAAGCCTGGGTACGAAATTCACGCCTGAATTGAAAGAGGCTTCTGTAAACATGCCGTTTAATGGCATGACGCAAGAAGACTATGCCCAAAAATTGATCAATGACTATAAGGCTGAAGGTATACCTCCAGGCGATGTGTTTCCCCAATCTTTTCATTTAGCGGACATTTTGTATTGGATTCGCAAGGAACCCGAGTTTGGCAAACAAGCCATTTATCTCGATGGCAGGTATGAAGAGAAAGCGTTTGATCCTGAAAACGAACAGTCATGGCAGCCCTCTATGCAAGAGTTAAGATCATTGGGCGTCAACTATATCGCTCCGCCGATATGGGTGCTACTTAAACTCGATTCATCGGGAAAAATTGTTCCGTCCGCTTATGCAATTGCGGCCTCCAAATCAAACCTCAATATCATTACATGGTCTCTAGAGCGCGATGGTCCTTTGCATCAAGGGGGCGGCTGGTATCACCAAAGCATTCAATCGAGTATCAATGGTGACGGCAAACTGTATGAAGTATTAGATGTTTTACACAAACAGGTTGGTGTTAAAGGGGTATTTTCAGACTGGCCATCAACTACGACTTTTTATGCAAATTGCATAGGACTCTAATAGCCCATTTAATTTAGCTTATGTCACGCAGTATTAAATAAAGGCTATGCATTTGAAAATCATGCGCCAACAATTGACGCAATAAAAATACTCATTTAGCATAAAACTCATTGTCATAAATCTGTAACCGCTTCGTCATATGCCTTACTTACGATATGTTATGGCATTTAAAACACAATCAATCCTTCCAGAGATTGATGGAGGCAAGCTGAAACAAGCTAGAGAAGCTCAAAGTCTGAGTCAACAAGATCTTGCTACAAAAGTATGCCTTTCTCATCACCATATTGCTCAATTAGAAGGCAATCAACTAGCCATCTTTTTTTCGCCTGCCCATAAAAACCAAGTGGCTAAAAAAGTAGGGCAGGCCCTGGGTTTATCTGAAGAGGATTTTCTAATCTATCGAAATGCCAAAAATGGCTCAGATACATCAGAAGCACCTTCGGGTAAGCTAATGTACCCAGTTATCCTTCCTAAAAACGAAAACCTCTTTACTAATACTGGTTCACAACTCACTTCACCTAAGTCCAAGTTTATATTAATACCAGCCCTGATTACTACCTGTATAGCCTTTGGTCTTGCTACGCAAATCTATTCAGAAGAACTTTTATTCCCTAGCTTAACTCAATTAATGACTTTCAAATCCCCTATGACACAATTGCAACCTACCAATCCTAGAAACCCTGCAGTAATTGAAATAGCAATTGAAACCGTCGCCCCAGTGGTCGTAGAAAGTGAACCGATAAACCCTTTAAGCCTAGTGAATGAAGAACCTTGCGCTTATCAAGAGTCTGATTTATTGCGCTATCAAACCACTAACCCCAGGAAAAAGGGCGAGATGGTCTATATCCTAAGCAAAGAACATCAAACGGTCTGCATCATTGACAACCAAAATAAAGTAGTCTCCCTTGATCTGGAGGCAGGAGACTCTCAATCGGTTTATGGACAAGCTCCTTTCACTCTAGTTAGTTCAGACTTAAGTAAATTTGACCTATATTTTCAGGGCTGGAAAGTCAGATCCAGCACGTTTACTGCTAAGGCGATTCGCTTAGAGGAGGCCGATTATTTGGCAATCAATGCTTTGTAGGTTCACTTAAATTGCCTAGCAACTTGGGCCCAATAACTCGTATTGCGAACTTGATGTTTTTTTCTATAGAAAGGTAAAACGGCTTAAACCGTCATTAATTGGTCATCTTCCGAATAGATCATGTAAAGGTATTTAAAACAACACTCCTTTACGACGATTTGTCCCAGCTTCGGCTGGGATCCTTTTTTAAGCTTTAGATCAAGATCTCATTATTAAAAAATATGAAATGCGAAATCATTCCCATAGAATTAGGATCCATCGTCGAACGTGAAATCTATCAAAAAGACAACAAAGAAATCAAATGTGGAGTAGTTTGGAAACTTGGATCTGTGGCAACCGAAATCAATCCAAAATTCCTTAAAACCTATCGCCCTGATGTAGGAATGTGTATTCAGGATATTCCTGGCGCCTACATTGACTCTACCTATAACCCTGAGAAAGTAATTTTTTTTTCAAAAACCGTGGATTCCCAAGAGGAACAAGAACTGATCGAATTTTTTCACGGAACCTCACCTAAATTCACTGACAATTATGAATCCGTATTTGAAGCCCTAGGA
>CAIKFU010000130.1 GCA_903826775.1 uncultured beta proteobacterium
AGCTTATTCGAACCATACAAATGACCAATAAGGCTGCGCCCCCTGTATGCATTACAGCTACAAATAACGGCCACTGGAACACAATATTGGCAATTCCAGTGAATATCTGAATGAGAGCGAGGGAAAGCAAAATCCTGGACCAATACAATAAACCTGGCGAAAGCAAACGTCCAAGATAAATACCTTGCCAAGCTATAAAACTTAAAAATGCCAACGCAACAATAGAAAATACTCGATGCGCCCAATGAATTGTTTGCAATGCCTCAGGGGAAATGAAATCACCTAAAGTATTTCGACCCAATTCACGCCACAAAGCAAATCCGTTAACCCAATCGGTAACAGGCCAAAGTGAATCCAAACACTTTGGGAAATTAGGGCAAGATAAAACAGCATAATTTGTACTGACCCATGCTCCCAAGAAAATTTGCATTGCCAATACAAAAGAACCAAAAATTAATAATTTTGCTGATAATGGTCTATTCCGTAACATTGGACTTTGATCTCCAATATTAGAATACGCTTGTTGAGCAAAAGCAGTAAGGCTTGCCAAAAGCACTAAAGCAAAAATCAAATGCATCGTCACAATAATGGGCTGCAATCTTAAAGTAACGGTCCATGCTCCAAAAGCACCCTGCAAAGACACCAAAATAAATAACAGCAAGCTACCCAATAATGGGCGCTTTCCAATAAGATTAATTTGACGCAATGACATAAAAACTTGAGTCACTATTAAGGCTCCAACGGTCATTGCTAAATATCGATGAACCATTTCAATCCACGCCTTTAGCAAGGTCACTGGACCAGTTGGCAAGGAAGTTTCAGCAACTTGAATTTCTCCAGAGGCTTGCCATGGATTCGATGTACCATAGCATCCAGGCCAATCAGGGCAACCCAAACCCGAATCAGTTAAGCGAGTAAACGCCCCAAAAACTATTAAATCAAAGGTAATAAAAACCAAGAGCCAGTTAAGTTTTTGAAAAAAATCATACTTAGGCCTAGACCAAAGGTAAACAAGAGGCAAGCCAGCAAATATGGTTGCAATTACGCCAAGCTCAAGAATTAAGATCCAATTAATCATTGCAACACTTCACCAGTGTGATTCAAGCGCAATAATTTTTCCAAATCCTTCTTTATGCCTAAAAACTCTTGAGGAGATGACGTAACCGGAAACAGCATCATTTTTTCTCCGCTAGGATCAACCAACTGAATCATCTCTCCAGCATTTTCTCGATTTAACCAAACCCTCCATTCAGCCTTCAATTTGGCGTTACTGGGAACACTTACTATCTTCATGCCGGCAACGTTCTCATCGTAAGCACGTAAAATTTCGGGGCTTATAATCCCCTCATCAGTATTCACCCACAACAACTGAATGCGAGAACTTTCACGACCGACAGCAACACGAACCTGACGCATCAAATACAAAGCTTGAATGCATTCAACATTACCAGGCCTACAATTTTCAGCCGGTCTGGCTACTAGCAAAGTCCACTTCCCTTTAAAAGGAACTTCAAACCAGCTTGGATTTGTAGGCTGAGCCGGATACACTAAAGTACCAAAATTTGTTTTCCCCCCATCCGGTTTAAAAACATAATATGCAAAATATGATGCTATGACTGGAGCAGCACATACTATTAATAAAAATAGCATCTGCATACGTCCACGTCTAGTTTGTGCATTAATTGCAGATGACTCATTTTGTATCGATGGTATTAATAATTCCTGGTTATCCAATCTATTCCTCACCATTCTGACTATTACGCCTATATTGCAATATCCCATGAATCAGCCAAAATAAAAAACCGCATGCAGCAAGTGAAAACCACTGAAATGCATATGCATAATGCCGATCAACACCTGTTGTTAGCGGAGGCCACTCTCTAATTAAGCCGTCTAAGGAGTCCAATTTATTTTGCCGCAAAATGAATGGGAGCTGATTCCAGTCATGTAACTTCGCCTCAACATTTAGATCAAAATTTTGCTCAATCCGTACTGAGCCAGACAAACTAAGATCAGCTTTTCCAAAAGATAAATCGAATACTTTACCCGGGTGAGGCATTACCAATCCTTCAACCTCAATATTGCCTATAGGGATTTGGATATTTGGCATTTTTAGGCGGTCCTCCATGCTGCGTGGGGCCCATCCTCGATTCACCCAAACCACATCTTTCGCAGTTCCCTGAAGCAATAGAGGCATCAATAAATAAAATCCTGACTGACCAGAACTTGCTCCTGCTAGATATTGGTCTACTGGACGAGGGCGATTTTCTAACCAGATAGCATATTCTGGGATAAATTGGCCTACCACCCTCATTCGTCGTTGGTTTGCCTCATTCAATGTAAGCGATTGAATATTCGCGCTTAACTCTGGCAAACGTTCTTTATCTTGCACTATCTGCGCTAATCTAATTTTTTCATCGGCTCTGCTTAGTTGCCAAAAACCTGCGGCACAACCAATCACTATGACTAGAATAGTTGATAGTGTTGCGGCCATTCGCGATAAAACAAGGCTTGAAAAAATATTCAATGTTAGGATTCTGTAATGAAATGGATTATCCCAATTGCTCTACTGCTAATTGTTGCCAGCCTGGGTTCGGCTCTCTACTACATGATGAAAGATAAAGGTAGCAGTTCTCGCATGGTTTACTCACTAATGCTGCGGATTGGGCTTTCTATAGCCCTCTTTATTAGCATCTGGATTGCCTATTCCCTAGGATACATCCAATCAACTGGGATAAAAATTGGCCAATAAACTTAACTAGATTTTGCCAATCCCTCCCGGTGTCAGCACGTATTTTTTATACTACATCCAATAGACTGCAATATAAAGTCCAAGCCAAACTACGTCAACAAAATGCCAGTACCAAGAAGCACCCTCAAATGCAAAGTGATGCTCAGCAGTGAAGTCACCACGAATTAATCGGCGTAAAACAATTGACAACATTAATGCCCCAAGAAAAACGTGAAAGCCATGAAAGCCAGTCAACATAAAAAATGTTGACCCGTATATTCCTGATGTGAGCTTAAGATTAAGTGCGTGATAGGCGTGGAAGTATTCATATCCTTGCAAACTCAAGAAAATTGCGCCTAATATAACTGTAGCAAACAGGCCCATAATCGCATGTTTACGATTATTTTCACGGATTGCATGATGAGCCCAAGTAACGGTTACGCCAGAACTTAACAGCAATGCAGTATTAATTGTTGGAATAGGCCACGGACCCATTGTGGTGAATTTTTCAATTAAACCTGAAGGACCGTCATTTGGCCAAACAGCTGTAAAGCTAGGCCATAACAATTTGCTTTCGACATCGCCCAACCATGGAAGGGAAATATTTCTCGCATAAAAAAGGGCCGAGAAAAATGCAGCGAAAAACATAATCTCAGAAAAAATAAACCAACTCATTGACCAACGATAAGAAACGTCAACATTAACGCCATTTTTACCGGAGTTTGATTCAGAAATCGCTTCTCCAAACCAGTTGTATAAAACAAAGAGTACCCAAAGAACGCTTGCAAGCGTCAACATTGCACCCCATGACTGGTGATTAACCCAGGCCGACATTCCCGTCCCAAAACCGAACAAGCCGATACTGGCCATTACGGGATGTTTTGACGGGGATGGAACGAAATAGTGCTGGGTTGAATTGGACGACATCTTGCTCTCTCTATTCAATCAAAAATTAATCAATGGGAAACAACTACCTTCACTATCAAAAGTAGGATGGCCATAAACAGCAAAGCGCCCACCACTCCTGCAATGATAATGTGAACAAAACTTAATGAAGCAACATCGTGTTGCAAGCCTGCCTTTTTACGCACACCCAAAAAAGCCCATAGCACAGCCTTCATTGACTGAAAGAAATTGCTTTTTTTGGTCATGAAACCGCCTTATCAGATTTTGGAGTTGTGGAGCCTGCTGGTTTTTGACCAACCCCTAACTCAAAAAAGGTATATGACAACGTAATGGTTTTGACATCCTGGGGCAAATTGGGATCAATAATAAATACTACAGGCATCTTTCTAGATTCATGCGCTACCAGAGTTTGTTGCTGAAAGCAGAAGCACTCAAGTTTCGTAAAAAACTCAGTAGCTATTTTTGGCGCATAACTGGGAATTGCCTGCGCCTCCACTGATCGATCCAAATTGTTTGAGACTTCATACACTATCTCGGTCATTTCACCTGGATGCACTTCTAAATAATTTTTTAGCGGATGGAATGAAAATGGGCCGCGGCTATTGGAATCAAATTCAACCGTTATTAAACGGGTGTAATCTATTTGCGTATTTGTAGCTTTAGTTGACCTATAAGCCCGAACTCCATAATCATTCTTGTTTGTTACTACATTGATTCCTGTAACTTCGCACAAAGCTTTATATAAAGGCACCAAGGCATAGCCAAATCCAAACATCATTACTGAAACAATTACCAGTTTCAGTAATATTTGTCGATTCAAGGAATGTAGAGCTGCCATATAGATGTTGGATTTAACCGAGGACAGCTCGTTTAACCAAGATTCCAAGAAAGAAAATCATAGCCACGCTAAAAAGAATAATTCCTAGCTTACGATTACTAGAAGCCAAAGACTCTTTTCTCATGTTAATAGTCTCTTTCAACTTTCAAAGAGTTAGTCAACTTGCGGGGGGGTTTCAAATGTATGGAAAGGCGCCGGTGATGGTATCGTCCATTCCAACCCTTTTGCCCCATCCCAAGGCTTCATCGATGCTTTTTCACCCACTCCACGGTAAGCAGGTAACGCTACAAAAACCAAGAAATATACCTGCATTAAGCCAAAACCAAGCGCTCCAATTGAGGCAACCATATTGAAATCTGCAAACTGAGTTGGATAGTCAGCATAACGACGTGGCATACCAGCTAAACCCAAGAAATGCATTGGAAAGAAAGTCAGATTAAAGAAAATCATCGATCCCCAAAAGTGGATTTTTCCACGAGTTTCATTTGCCATACGACCCGTCCATTTTGGACACCAGAAATAAAAGCCGCCAAACATTGCAAATAAAGAGCCAGCAACCAAAACATAATGAAAATGAGCAACGATGTAATAGGTATCTTGGATACCAATATCGATTGGGGCCATTGCACAAATTAATCCAGTAAAACCGCCGATGGTAAATACAAAAATAAATCCAACAGCCCACAACATCGGGGTCTCAAATGTCATGGAACCCCTCCACATCGTAGCTACCCAATTAAATATCTTAACTCCAGTGGGAACCGCGATTAGCATCGTGGCATACATAAAGAACAGCTGACCGGTTACAGGCATACCCGTTGCAAACATGTGGTGAGCCCAAACAATAAACGACAGAATCGCGATCGAGGAAGTCGCATAAACCATAGAACTGTAGCCAAATAATGTTTTCCTTGAAAAGGCAGGCACTATTTCACTGATAATTCCAAATGCAGGAAGAATCATAATGTAGACCTCGGGATGTCCAAAGAACCAGAAGATATGCTGGTACATCACCGGATCGCCGCCACCAACGGCTGAGAAAAAAGATGTGCCGAAATGGCGATCAGTCAATACCATCGTGATCGCGCCAGCCAAAACCGGCATAACGGCAATGAGTAAATATGCGGTAATCAACCATGTCCAGCAAAACATTGGCATTTTCATCAGCGTCATACCGGGTGCGCGCATATTTAAAATGGTGACGATAATATTGATTGAACCCATGATGGACGATGCGCCCAGCAAGTGAATAGCAAAAATTGCCATGTCCATACCCGGCCCCATTTGCAAGGTCAATGGCGCATAGAGTGTCCACCCACCAGCTGGAGCTCCTCCGGGAGCCAGAAATGAACCAAATAGCAATGATGCAGCAACCGGCAATATCCAAAAACTAAAATTGTTCATCCGGGCAAAAGCCATATCTGAAGCGCCAATTTGCAATGGAACCATCCAGTTTGCAAAACCCACGAAAGCCGGCATGATAGCGCCAAATACCATTACTAACCCATGCATCGTCGTTAATTGATTAAAGAATTCAGGGCGTAAAAATTGCAAGCCTGGCTGAAATAATTCCAAGCGTATTCCTAACGCCATCACACCACCAGCCAATAGGCTGATAAATGAAAACACTAGATACATCGTTCCGATATCTTTGTGATTGGTAGCAAATAACCAACGTCGCCATCCTTGTGGATGATGGTCATCATGACCATGCGCGTGAAGATCGTGGGCGGTAGAGGCTGTGCTCATGCATTACTCCGATTTAGTTTTATCAGTTTTGATTGAATTATTTATTAGCGGCACGTGCGACAACAAAATCTTGGGTCTGTATTACTTCACCCGTTTTGTTGCCCCAAGAATTTCTTGTGTAGGTCATGACAGCAGCTAAATCCCCATCAGAAAGAACTGCACCCCATTTAGGCATCGCATTCTTTCCATTCAATAAAATAGTGAATTGCCCATCTTTTGGACCCTGAACAATTTTGCTCCCGTCCAAAGGCGGAAACGCTCCCGCTCCTTTTCCATTGGGTTGATGGCAGGCTGCGCAGTTTGCTGCATAAACCTTTGCACCACGCTCTTTTTGCTCTTCCAGTGAATAAACTTTCGTAGGATCATCCGCAGCTGCAGCCAATTCTTTTTTCTTGTCCTCAACCCATTTGCTGTAATCTTCTTGGGAAACTACCCTAACCACTATTGGCATAAAAGCATGCTCTGCCCCGCACAATTCAGAGCATTGGCCACGATATGTTCCAATTGCTTCAGCCTTAAACCATGTATCGCGTACAAATCCAGGAATTGCATCTTGCTTAACTCCAAATGCAGGAATAGTCCAAGAGTGAATGACATCGTTTGCTGTTGTAATTAAACGTATCTTTTTCCCAACTGGAACCACCATTTCGTTGTCAACTTCCATCAAATAGGTTGGCGACTTAGGGGCCAAATTATTAACTTGATCCCTTGGTGTAGACAATGTTGATAAAAAGCTAATGCCTTCGCCTTCACCCTTTATGTAGTCATATCCCCATTTCCATTGATATCCGGTAGTTTTGATAGTGATATCTGCATTCGTGGTGTCTTTCATAGCTACCACCGTTTTAGTTGCTGGCAAGGCCATCCCAATAACTATAAGCAATGGAATTACCGTCCAAATAATTTCAACTGTTGTGCTTTCGTGGAATGAGGCTGACTGAGCGCCCTTTGATTTGCGGTGTTTCACGATGGAATAAAACATTACTCCAAACACCCCTACAAAAATAATCAGGCAAATAATGAGCATCATCCAATGCAGCCAATGAATTTCTTGCATTATTTTGGTTGCCGGCACCGGAAAATTCAGCTGATTAACGGCCGGTCCGCCTGGCATATTTTCAGCAGCCTGAACAAATGCAACTCCCAATGCGGTAACTAGATAGAGCGAAGCTCTAATTACTTTTCCAAATAAATTCATCTTATTCTCTGTTTATTGACGTGAACATCCTGCGCCAAAAGCGCAAATTTGCCCAATAGGCGTTTTCAAGCCTTACTTCAAGCGCTGATTATAGGGTTATTTTGATACTAGTAACAAACTGAGGTTTTCGGTTGCAGATCAATTCTAATAAAGGTTTTAATGATAGTGAGTGCTTACACTAACCAGAATCATTATTAGCCTTGATTTTAATTTGATCTAAATCAAAATATGCAACTTTATCTTTACTCCTTGAGAGGTGCTTATCGAACACCCATGCATGTCCATAGACTATTTCTAACGTCAATTTTTTAGGCAATTCCTCATGAATTTCTGAACTGTAATCACGGCGAATTAGTGTTTCTAGCAACCCAAGATCTTCAGCGTCCTCCAAAAACTTGGAATCAGTCTCATATTCCAAGTGCAAGTATTCCATATCCATAACTGGATCCGAAAACCCTTCTCCCACTAAAGCATCTCCTAAATCATGCATATCCCATGAGCCTGGAAAAGAGTGTGGCCCCTTAACCTTCTTTAAAGTCCGCACCTCCTTGCCTGTATCGGGCCCTAAATAACTAAACACCATCAACCCCTCTTCCCTCAAAACCCGCCTACATTCCACCAAAAATTTCTTGGGATCAAGAGTTTTATGAAGGAATAAATCGCTAAAAATTAGGTCCACGGAGTTAGCGGGAAGGGGAATTAAGCCTTCCTTTAATAAAGATTCAATGGGATTAACTTTCTTTTTCGTTTGGATATAAGACTGCTTACGTCGAAAAATAAACGAGCGAATCCAGTTAAATATTGATAAGCCTGTTTCAGTAATTCGATAAAAGTGGGTTTTAGGAAACCGTTTTAATAACAGAGCAGCATATTTTTCCGGAATATCAGGAAGCAACAATATATCTTGAGGTTGAATCTTAACGATGTCCATTTTTTGCAACATGCGTTGAGCAATTTCCTCTTCTAGCCATCTAATTGACCGAGTCATGCTTGTCAGTATACTCAGGGCGATTTACTGTGCCAGAAGAAATCAGGGTGATCACTTATCATCCATATTAGAAATCGAAGAATCGTAAGATCAAATTCAGAGGAAGAAAAGACCTAAGAAATGTTTAACATAGTTTTATTTGAGCCCGAAATCCCACCAAATACGGGTAACATTATTCGCCTTTGCGCTAATACCGGGGCTCACTTACACTTAATAGAACCATTAGGTTTTCCAATGGAAGATGCAAAATTACGGCGGGCAGGACTTGATTATCACGAATTTGCAAATATCATCATTCATCCTAGTTGGTCAGCATTCTTAAAAAAAGAACGGGCAAATCTTGAGCGAATATTTGCATTAACAACAAAGGGAACTAAAAGTTTTCATCAGGGGAAATTTCTTCCAAATGATTATTTTGTCTTTGGGTCCGAAACAAAAGGCATAAGCAACGAAGTTAGGGGTTGTATCCCTACGAACAATCACTTATTTTTAACAATGCAAAAGAATAATCGTAGCTTAAATTTATCAAACACGGTTGCAATAGTGGTATATGAAGCATGGCGCCAGAATGGCTTCGTTTTAGAGTGCGATATAAACTAAACTCTCCTGCTAAATTACCTTAGTGCTCTATTTTTGGATTGCGCCCCATTAGTTTTTGAACAGCTCTTTCTGGAGTAATCTTCCCAGATAAAACTTCGCACATGGTTGCAGTTATCGGCATCTCAACCCCTAATCGTGCAGCCAAATTTGCGACGGCAGGGGCGCATAAAACCCCTTCCGCAACATGACCGAGTGAATTTAAAATCTCAGTTAATGATTTTCCTGCGGCTAGCGAAAGTCCAACCTGCCGGTTTCTGGAAAGATCACCAGTAGCGGTCAAAATTAAATCGCCAACACCCGTTAAACCCATACATGTCTCGGCTCTTCCCCCAGCAGCTTTTACTAAACGCATCATCTCGGCCAAACCACGAGTTAATACTGCTGCTCTAGCATTTAAACCCAGTCCTAATCCATCACCTATACCAGCAGCAATTGCCAAAACGTTTTTAATAGCACCGCCCAATTCAACACCAATCAAATCATCGCTAGCATAAATACGCATATTGCCGTGATGAAATGCATTTTGAACGGATTCGCACAAGCCAGCTGAACTACTTGCTATGGTTAATGCACATGGGGACCCTTCACCAACTTCATGAGCAAAACTAGGGCCAGAAAGTACACCGTAAGAGTGCTTCAAACCCCGTCCATGGGATTCCATCTCACGCTCAATCACTTGATGAGGAAGCAAAGCCGTTTTTGGCTCCAAACCCTTACATAACCAAATAATATTTAAAGGATGACTTGCTAATTCCAAAATATTTCGAACGGTGTCCGATAAACCTGACATCGGTGTAGCGATAACCAGCAAGTCACTCGGATCCAATCGGTTAATCGCTTTAGAGAAATCATTTTCAAGTTGCAGTGATGTTGGTAATCGAATACCGGGCAAATAGTTGCGATTTTCACCAAACTGTTTGATTTCCTGAATTTGAACAGGACTGCGCGACCACAAACAAACATCGTCCTCATGAAGATAACGAGCGGCCTGTGCTGCCATAGCCGTTCCCCAAGACCCAGCCCCCAGCAGCGTTACTCTCATAACCTATGAGTCCAATAAATTAATTGGGCAGAATAATTTTTCCTTCGCCAGCCGCCGGTGCGTCATTATTATTCTCGACTGCTGCTGAAGCGGCCTGTTGCAGGCGATGTTCATACATCCCATGAAAATTTATCTCGCTCAAATGTATCGGCTGGAAGCCAGCTCGGCTAATAATATCTGCAATATTAGCTCTTAGATAGGGATATAGAATAGTTGGACATGCAATACCCAACATCGGGTCAATCTGCTCTTGTGGGATGTGCCTAAATTCAAAAACCCCTGCCTGCTTTGCCTCAACTAAAAACAGCACCTTACCATCGACCCGTGCAGTTATAGTTGAAATCAGGGCAACCTCAAAAATCTCTTCGCTTAAACGACTAACAGCAATATCTACCTCAACCTGCACCTGCGGTTCACCTTGAACCAATAGAATCTGTGGTGCATTTGGCTGTTCTAGGGAAAGGTCTTTTAAATAAATACGTTGAATATGAAATCCTGGTTCATTTGTATTTTGGGCGCCATCGCCAGCAGAATTGGTAGCAGCAGTTTCGGTCATGGCAAAATTTCCTAATTAAAAAATATTTAAATAAACCCTGTTTGCAGCTTAAGCAAGCAGGAAATCCAATCTACCAGCATGATCTAAGGCCACTAGATCGTCATATCCACCTACATGAAATTCATCAATATATATTTGTGGGACTGTCCGTCTTCCAGTTCTAGTCATCATGTTTTCCCGCTGGATGGGGTCTTGATCGATTAGTATTTTTTGCAAATTATTAACTCCTTTTTTTTGCAAAAATTTTTCGGCCATCAGGCAAAACGGGCAAACCTGAGTACTGTACATTGTTACTTGTGCCATTACCTAATCCTCATTTCACTAGAGGCAGAGCTGCGGCTTGCCAAGATTTCAATCCACCCTCTAGCGCCGCAACCTCTAAAAATCCAGCTTTTTGCAGTGCTGACACCGCCTTTCGAGAATTAGCTCCATTCTCACAAACTAAAATCACGGGTAATTTTCGGTCCAATTTCAGCTTCTCAAGGCCCGCCGCCATTTCATCAAGGGGAAAATGCCTTGCGTTGGGTAAATGACCAATCTTGTAGGCTTGCTCAGCCCTTAAATCCAGCACATAAGCCTTACGCCTATTAATCCAAATAGTTGCTTCGGTAGGAGATAAGCCTTTCCCACTAATTAATGTAGATAATGTAGGGAGGAAGAGCGTTATGCCCGAAATAATTAGTAGGGCTAATAGCGCTAGATTATCAATTTGCGTAAGAAAGTTCATTACTCGATTATAGAATGCCTCTATGAAACAACTTGTTCTTATTCGCCATGGCGAATCCGCTTGGAATCTTGAAAACCGGTTCACTGGGTGGGCAGATGTTGATCTGACACCCAAGGGAAGCCAGCAGGCTCTTGCCGCCGGTGAGAGTTTACGCAATGCAGGCTATGAATTCGATATTGCCTACACCTCGGTATTAAGACGTGCAATACGAACTCTTTGGCATGTTCAAGACAAAATGGATCTCATGTGGCTGCCAGTCGTTCATAGCTGGAGATTGAACGAACGTCATTATGGGGCACTAACCGGCCTTAATAAGGCCGAAACGGCTGCTCAATATGGGGATGCTCAAGTTCACATTTGGCGTCGTTCATACGATACCCGCCCCCCTCTATTAAGCCCTGAGGATGATCGCAATTCACACAAAGATCCTCGATATTCAAAACTGAACCCTGAGGACATTCCGGCAGGGGAATGTTTAAAAGATAACGTAGAGAGGGTTCTCCCGCTCTGGAACGAATCCATTGCGCCTGCCTTAAAGTCTGGGAAACGAGTTCTTTTAGTGGCGCACGGGAACAGCATTCGCTCGTTGATTAAATATCTGGATAAGGTTTCTGATCAGGACATTATGGAAATTAACGTTCCAAATGGAATTCCATTGGTTTATGAGTTAGATGATGACCTAAATCCAACTCAACATTTTTATTTAGACTAGGGTAAAACTTCAACATGCGTCATTTTTTCAAAAATTTTGCTCTAATTGCTATTGGACTAATCGCGGGGGTAGCCGCAACCATCCAACTGTCGGCAACTGCTCAACAAAACTCAACCTTACCCTTGGATGAATTAAGAACGCTCTCCAATGTATTTGCTCAAATTAAACGCGAATATGTAGAGCCCATTGAAGATAAACAGCTCCTTACCGATGCCGTAAAAGGCATGGTAAGCAGTCTAGATCCCCACTCAAGCTTTCTGGATAAAAAAGATTTTTCTGAAATGCAAGAGCAAACTTCTGGGAAATTTGCAGGTCTTGGGATTGAAATAAGCTCTGAAGATGGGCTTGTCAAAGTTATGAACCCAATTGAAGATAGTCCTGCGGCTCGTGCCGGCCTGCAATCAGGCGATCTAATTACTCGCTTAGATGACAAACCTGTTCGAGGGATGACTCTAGATAAAGCTGTTCGCACCATGCGAGGTCAGCCAGGGACCAAAATTACACTTATGGTTTATCGAAAAAGCGAGGAGCGGACTTTTCCAGTAACCATTACTCGTGCCGAAATTAAAGTCCAGTCAGTCAAAACAAAAATCCTAGATAACGACATCGCTTGGGTGCGGATTACTAGCTTTCAAGAAAGAACTGTACCCGACCTTGCTAAACGTTTAAGCGACATTGCTGCACAAGACCCCAAACTCAAAGGCATCATTCTTGACCTAAGAAATAATGGCGGGGGCTTGTTGCAAGGCGCTGTTGGGGTAGCTGCAGCGTTCCTTCCCGCTAACGCGATTATCGTTTCCACTAAAGGTCAAGCACCAGACTCTAAACAAGTTTTTAACGCCACGCCGGAAATGTACCGCTTGGGTGAGCCAGGAGACCCACTTGCATCAGTACCTGCCATATTCAAGTCCTTACCAATGGTAGTGCTTGTAAATGCATATTCTGCATCGGCGTCTGAAATTGTTGCTGGCGCACTGCAGGACTACAAACGAGCTACCATTGTTGGGAAAACAACTTTTGGAAAAGGTTCGGTGCAGACTGTTCGCCCCCTAACTAACGATTCCGCCCTAAAGATAACTACTGCGTATTACTACACCCCAAATGGACGATCGATTCAAGCCTACGGCATTAAACCCGACATTGCTGTTGATCAGAATAAAGATGGTGATCCAGATGATGTCCTTATTACTCGTGAGATTGACAGCGAAAAACACTTGCGCAATAAGCAGTCTTCCGAAGACAAGTTGATTGAAGACCGCGAAAAACGTCGCTTAGAAGAGCTCCAGCGCCTGGAGGAAAAAAATGCTAAAAAAACCCCCGAAGAGCGCGAAAAAGAAAAATCTAAAAAGCCGCCAGAATTAGGTAGTGCTGACGATTTTATGTTGCAACAAGCTGTAGCATTTTTAAGTGGGCAATCCGTCAAGCGTTCCGCATCCAAAATTGAATAAGCGCAGTATTCTCTTGCAATGAACGACGAGCAGCTTCTCCGCTACTCAAGGCACCTTCTACTTGAGGAAATTGATATAGCGGGTCAAGAAAAGCTTTTGGCATCACATGTTCTTATTGTTGGGGCAGGGGGACTTGGTTCGCCTGCAGCCGCTTATCTCGCTGCTGCTGGTATTGGACAAATTACCCTGCTGGATCATGACAGCGTAGAACTAACAAATCTGCAACGTCAAATTATGCATACTCAGAACAGTATCGGCAAAAGCAAAGTTGAGTCTGGAAAATTATTCCTCGCAAACTTAAACCCAACAATTCAGATACAAGCCATTCACACTAAAGCAAACCCAGAAATCCTCGAATTAGCACTTAAAAACACCAGTATTGTTTTAGATTGCACCGACAACTTTTCTACACGCCAAATAATCAATGCGAGCTGTATAAAACACATGATTCCTTTAGTGTCCGGTTCTGCACTGAAATTTGATGGCCAAATTAGCGTCTTTGATCCTCGCCAAGCTGATTCACCTTGTTATGCATGTATTTTTCCTCCAGATGAAACGTTTGAGGAGGTGAACTGTGCCAGCATGGGAATCTTCTCCCCTTTAGTAGGAATCATAGGGTCATTACAGGCAGCCCAAGCCATTCAACTGCTCATTGGATTTGGGAGTCCCCTGATTGGCAGAATGCTGCTTTGGAATGCGCGTAATTCACAAATTGATGAAATACGCCTCACCCGTAACCCAGATTGCCTAGTTTGCGGGAACGATACAGGATCCTGCAATTAAGCTTGAAATAAATATTCCAAAGCCTGTGACTGCTGGCTGGGTTCAAATGCATTTAATACGGCTTCAACTCTTGACTTCAACTCCCCAACATTTGCCCGCAAAATTTCTCGTTTAACCAAAAGCAATTGACTAAAGTGCATTGAAAAGTCAGTCAAACCCAATGCCAACATCAATTTTGTTAACGCGGGATCTCCTGCCATCTCCCCGCATACTGATATAGGTATACCTGCATTTTTAGCCTGACGAATAATGCTTGCAAGTAAATTTAAAATTGCGGGATGTAGGGGGTCATATAAATGTGCTACTGCATGATCTGTTCGATCAATGGCTAATGTATATTGAATTAAATCATTTGTTCCTATCGACAAAAAGTCAAAGCGTTGAAGGAAAAGGGGTAAAACAAGTGCAGCGGCTGGAACTTCAATCATTGCGCCAACCTGAATATTGGGATTGAAAGCCTGTCCTCGTTGATGTAATTGTTGTTTAGCCTTTGTAATCAAAGTTAAGGTTTCGTCAATCTCTTTGGCATGCGCAAGCATGGGGATCAATATGCGAGCTTGTCCATATGCAGAAGCCCGCAATATTGCCCTCAGCTGTGTCAAGAAAATTTCAGGCTCTGCAAGTGACCAACGAATTGCGCGAAGCCCTAACGGGGAAGTGCCGGTCTGTGATAAGTCACTACCTGCCCCCAGCACCTTGTCGGCACCAACATCAATAGTGCGTATATTTACCGGTAAGCCTTGCATCAAATCTAAAACACGCCGATATTCCTTATACTGCTGCTCTTCTCCAGGCATTGCTTCATTTCGATTCATAAACAAAAATTCAGATCGAAATAAACCGACTCCTACAGCGCCAAGCTCTACGGCCTGAGTAGCGTCTTCAGGCAATTCAATATTAGCAAATAATTCAATATTGACCCCATCTTGGGTTCTTGTTTTCGAATACTTAAGCTGTTGCAGTTTCTGAAACTCTTGAATTTCTTGAGCCTGCAAATGCCGGTAATGCTCTAATAAACCTGCATCAGGAGCAACTACAACAAACCCTTGATCACCATCGACAATTAACCAATCCCCATGACGAATCATCTCGCTGGCATGTCGCACACCAACCACGGCAGGAATTTCCATACTGCGTGCAACTATTGCGGTATGAGAAGTTTTGCCTCCCAAGTCCGTAACAAAGCCAGTAAAGGAAAATTCCTTAAACCGCAACATATCATGGGGAGCAATATCATGGGCAACGATAATCGTATCCGCCCCCACATCACATGGCGAAAGAAAATCAGAATGACTAACGGAATCTTTTTGTTGTAAATACAAGGCCTTTAAAACACGCTCGGCTACTTGACGAATGTCATTTCCCCGCTCTTTCAGATAAGGGTCCTCTATCTCGGCAAATTGCTCCAACAAATCATTTAATTCGGTTGTTAATGCCCATGCAGCATTTAATCTTTGCGTACGAATCAACTGCAAGGGTTTTTCAGCAAGCGTTGGATCGGCCAAAATCATGGCATGCACATCTAAAAAAGCAGCCATTTCTTGAGGCGCATCTTTTGGCAATCCAAATCGAAGCTGCTCTAGTTCCTCACGAACTTTTCTGAACGCATCCAATAGTCGTTTGGCTTCCTCTTCTTCAGTCCCTGGTTCTATTAAATAATGACTTACCTCTAATGCCGCACGCGAAATTAGCAGCGCCTTGCCAATGGCAACCCCTTTCGAGACCGGTATTCCATGCAAGGCAAAAGTCATCTTACTCACCCTCACCAAAGCGGTTATTGATTAATTCAGTTAATGCAACCATTGCTTCATCCGCATTCTCACCTATCGTTTCTAGCGTTACCGTACTACCATTCCCGGCGGCAAGCATCATGACACCCATAATGCTTTTTGCATTAATTTGACGCCCATTTCGTGACAACAGAATTTCACAAGGAAATTCGGCGGCCAACTGGGACAACTTGGCCGATGCTCTAGCATGCAAGCCTAGCTTATTAATAATTTCGACATCAGCAACCGGCATTTAACTTTCCAAAAAAATCATATTTACACATTTATTGAAGCCCCTAGCCTTAAAATTCCATTCATGCCACCTTGCAAAGCTTTCTGGGCAAGAGTTTCAATTGCATCGCTGCGATAAGAGACTGCGCGCATCAGCATAGGCAAATTCATACCTGTCAAAACAACGACTTGTGAACTGATTCCAGAAATAGATGGATTAAGCCCAACCAAACGCGATGCAACATTAGCCGGGGTGGCTCCCATCACATCCGTCAAAATTAATATGCCCTTACCCGTATCCACCTCTTTAGCTGCGATAACAACTCGCTCATAACTAATCTTGGCATCCTCGTGAGGAGGAATATCAACCGCCCTCACTCGCTCTGGCAACATGCCATAAGTGTGTTCAGCGAACCCCAGCATGGCGCTAGCTACAGGGGTATGGGCAATAATCAATATTCCAGCCATTCTTTACGCCAACACCTTCTCTATAGACTTCAGCCAAAATTGGGAAACATCGAATCCACTTTGCTCGGCAATTTCGACAAAGCAAGTTGGGCTGGTCACATTGATTTCCGTGAGATACCCACCAATTAAATCAATGCCCACAAGAAATAACCCTCTGCTCCACAATAAAGGAGCCAACTTTTCAGCAATTTCCAACTCCCTACTAGTTAATGCCATTGCCACACCCTTACCTCCGGCAGCTAAGTTGCCCCGGATTTCATTGCCTTGGGGAATTCTTGCCAAGGCAAACGGGACCACTTCACCGCCAATTAATAGGACCCGCTTATCACCGTCATTGATCTCGGGTATAAAGCGTTGGACCATAAGCGTTCTAGCACCATTTTCGCCAAGAGTTTCTACAATACTTGCCAAATTCAAACCATCTGGAGTAACCCGAAAAACTCCCATTCCACCCATGCCATCTAAAGGTTTAATAATAATATCGCCATATTTTTTATGAAATATTTCAACCGCGCTTAATTCTCGGGTAACCAATGTAGCTGGAATCAAATGAGAAAATTCGGTAATCGACAGCTTTTCAGAATGCTCGCGAATGGCAGTTGGATCATTAAATACCTTGGCTCCCTGACGAACAGCCGCCGATAAAAGCCAAGTCGTATTTAAATATTCAATATTAAAAGGCGGATCGGTGCGAAAAAATACTGCCGCAAAAGAATCCAAGGAACGACTCTCAGTTACACCAAGTTCAAACCAAGGTAAAGATCCAATTTCTACAACCAAAGATTGACAATCCGCCGTAACAAGGCTTTCATTCCAAAGCAAGTTATTACTTTGACAAAACCACAATCTATGACCCGCTCTTTGTGCCGTTTTCATCATGGCTAAAGTAGAGTCTTTTTTAATCTTAAAAGACTCTAAGGGATCAGCAATAAATAAAAAATCCATTTTTTATTTATTGCTCCATTGAAAACTCATGCGATTTCTCCATTTGGATCAGTTCGCTCCAATTCCAACGAGGCTGCTAGGAGAGCTAGGCGTGCTACCACGCCGTACAAGTAAAAACGATTGGGGGCTGCACTCCCCGGTTTTGCCTGAAGATCAGGCATTGAGTTTTGCTCAAATGCCAGCGGAACAAAATGCATCCCAGGGGCATTAAGATTTTCATTAGGGCCTCGATCTGTATGAACTCGATAGAACCCCCCAATAACATAACGATCAATCATATACACCACAGGCTCAGCAACCGCCTCATTCACCTTCTCAAAAGTGTATACACCTTCTTGGATCAAAACATCGCTTACCTCTAACCCCTCTTTAACAACACTCATCTTATTGCGATCTTTGCGGTTCAACCCTTTTAATTGATTTGCATCATGCACCACCATAACGCCCATGCCATAGGTTCCAGCATCGGCCTTTACAACAACATAAGGTTTTTCCTTAATTCCATATTCACGGTATTTTTTTGCAGTTTTTTTAAGAATCTGTTCAACAGCCGCCTGCAATTCACTTTCACCTTTACGCTCGTGAAAATTTACACCCGTACAACTTGAGTAATAAGGATTTACCATCCAAGGATCAATATTTATTAATTTGGCAAATTTCTTTGCAACTTCATCATATGCTGCGAAATGCTTAGATTTTCTTCTCACTTGCCAGCCTGCGTGCAAACCGGGCAATAAATATTGTTCGTGAATATTTTCTAAAATTGGCGGCACTCCAGCCGAAAGATCATTATTTAAAAGTATTGAACATGGATCAAAATCTTTTAAGCCTAATCTTTGTTTTTTTAAGCCTAATCGAGATAAAGGCTCCAACAACAATCGATTGCCTTCTGGCAATTCTATCCAGGTTGGTTTTTTAACTTCGTCTGACAGAGTTCCCAATCGCACATTTAAGCCTGCTTGACGCAATATTGACGAAAGCCGGGCTATATTTTGCAAATAAAATGTATTTCTGGTGTGCCTCTCGGGTATCAAAAGTAAATTTTTAGCTTCGGGGCAGATTTTCTCAATTGCTGCCATTGCGGCTTGAACAGCCAATGGAAGCATTTGCGGGGATAAATTATTAAACCCCCCTGGAAACAGGTTTGTATCCACTGGGGCCAGTTTAAAACCCGAGTTTCGTAAGTCAACTGAACAATAAAAAGGCGGGGTATGCTCCTGCCATTCCAATCTGAACCATCGTTCTATCGTCGGGGTTGATTCGAGCGCCTTTGACTCAAGTTCGAGCAAAGGGCCGCTAAGGGCAGTGATGAGATGTGGGACCATTTCACCATTGTAAGATTTTTATAAGAAAGACGCGGGATCCTAAGATCCCGCGTTTAAAAAACCAGGCAGCCAACTAGATCTGCCTAGTGAGGGGTTAACACTAATTAAGACTCGTATGCAGACTCACCATGCGAGCTAATATCCAAACCTTCACGCTCTTCATCTTCTTTAACACGCAAACCAATAACAATATCCACTAGTTTGAAGGCAATAAATGAAACAACTCCGGACCAAATAAGGGTAGTAATAACCCCTTGGCTTTGAATCCAAAGCTGGCTGGCAATAGAGTAATCGGGAGCAACTGCATTGGCAACATAATCGTATATGCCAGTGCCACCTAACGCTGGATCGGCAAAAACACCGGTCAGCATGGCACCCAATATACCGCCAACACCGTGAACACCAAATACATCCAAGCTGTCATCCGAACCCAAGAGTTTCTTAAGTCCAGTAACGCCCCATAAGCAAATTACACCTGCAAGAAGGCCAATAACAAGAGCACCCATTGGACCAACGAAACCGGCTGCTGGGGTAATAGCAACTAATCCAGCCACACATCCAGAAGCAGCTCCAAGAACTGATGGCTTGCCTTTAGTGACCCACTCTGCAAATGACCAACCCAATACTGCAGCAGCAGTTGCCAGATAGGTATTTACAAAAGCTAAGGCTGCACTTCCATTTGCCTCAAGAGCTGAACCAGCATTGAACCCGAACCAACCAAACCACAAAAGGGATGCGCCAGTCATCACATAAACCAAGTTATGGGGCTTAATTGCTTCTTTGCCATATCCAAGGCGCTTCCCGATTACAAAGGATCCGACCAAGCCAGCAATAGCTGCATTAATATGCACTACTGTTCCACCAGCAAAATCTAGAACACCTTTTTGCCATAACCAGCCAGCACGTGCTGTGATTGCTTCAAGTGATGCTGCATCTTTAATATCATCAGGACCTGGCCAAAACCAAACCATATGAGCAATTGGCAAATAACTAAAAGTAAACCAGAGAGCCATAAATGCTAGGATCGCTGAAAACTTTGCGCGCTCTGCAAATGAACCAATAATCAAACAGCAGGTGATGGTAGCAAATACGGCTTGGAATGCCATAAATACATACTCAGGGATTACAACACCCTTACTGAAGGTTGCGGCAACTGAATCAGGAGTCATACCAGCTAAAAACAGCCGATCCAATCCCCCAACAAACGCTCCACCCTCAGTAAACGCAAAACTATATCCATAAATAGCCCACAGCACGGTAATAAGTGAAAAAATCACCATACATTGCATCAGGATAGACAGGATATTTTTGCTGCGAGTTAAGCCACCGTAAAACAAAGCCAAGCCAGGAACTGTCATCAATAAAACCAATGCTGTTGACACCAACATCCAAGCTGTATCGCCCTTATTTGGAACCAAAGCGGGAGCCGCTTCTGGTGCCGCTGGTGTTGCAGCGGCAGCCGCTGGTGCCGAAACAGCAGGCTTTGCATCATCTGCAAAAGCTGGTGACGTTACCATTATTCCGGTTGCACCAATGGCTAAAGCCATTGCGCTTCCAGCTATGAGTCGCTTCATCCAAGTTAACATTTGTAACCTCTCTTTAAAGTGCTGCCGCGCCGGTTTCACCGGTACGGATGCGAATGACGTGTTCAACTGGGGAGACAAAAATTTTGCCGTCGCCAATCTTCCCAGTACGAGCTGATTTCTCAATTGCTTCAATCGCTCGCTCCAAAATGCCGTCTTCTACAGCAGCTTCAATTTTTACTTTAGGTAAAAAATCAACTACGTATTCAGCGCCACGGTATAACTCAGTGTGACCCTTTTGACGTCCAAAACCCTTAACTTCGGTGACGGTAATGCCCGAAACTCCAACCTCTGAGAGAGCTTCGCGCACTTCGTCAAGCTTGAAAGGCTTGATGATTGCGGTAATAAGTTTCATACGTTTCTCCGTTTTGGGGATTAATTAGAATGCCTTTGTTAATGAAATCAATCCAGTTGATCTACCAAGATTATTCCCTGATGGGCTAACGTAGGAATAAGCACCCTTATAGGTTGCAGCATTCGTACCCACCCAGGCAATCGCACCTGATAAGCCGCCGCCAAAGTCTTTTGTCAAGCCCAACTTCCAATCAGTATAGGAATACAAAGAGCTGTTGCTGACGTTAGCAATGGAAGTGCCAAGGTAGTTGGTAGGCCCTAATGAAGCACCTGGTTGGCTGCCAGCGATGTATTGATAACCCACATGACCGTTTACACTCACACCCCAGATTCCGGTATCGTAGTTCGCGGTCAAGTCGGGGTAGTAAGAACCCTTGGAGTTGATCGTACCGAACAGGCTGGATACGGCATAAGAAAACTTAACAAAGCCTGTTACAGGCCCGAAGGTAAAGTTCTGGGCTACATAGAGCTCACTGGTATTCGGATTAGCAGTTAGACCGCCGGTATTTGGAATGCCTGAAGTTGGATAGTAATATTGCAAGAATCCAAGGTCAGACGCAAAGCCCTCGCCAATCAGCTCCTTCTTAAAGCCAGCGTAAAAATCCATTTCGATTGGTGCAGACAAGGCCTTACCTGATGCGCCCTTGCCATACACTGAACCATTGGTGCCGTAAGAGTCGCTAATCCAGCTAATGGAGCTGTTCCAGTTACCTACATAAAAACCGCTTTCATGGGCGTAATCAAATCCGCCTTGGATTGCGGGCTTAAAATCTGTTTGGCTAATACCGCGATAGCGATAATCGTTCACCACGGTTACGTTTGCGGTAATGGGGCTAGGCTCAGGAGCTGCGGCTGCCGCCTCTTCAGCGAAAGCAGAATGGATACAAGCACCACTTAACAAACCAATAACCACTGTAGAAATCGCGGTCTTTTTCAATGTTTTCATCAACTACTCCTTTGCAAGATTGAATTAAATACCCTAATTACATACAAGCAATATTCATTCCAATTATTTAATATCTATATAAATCAATTACTTAAAACATAAACAATGAAAAATGGTCGGAATAAAGCTTACATGGAACCAATCATGAACGTTCAAACAGCGATTTTTTGAGTGGTTTTCCCCTTAATAATGCAAATGCACTATTCAAGTGCTTAGAAATGCCCCAAAATGAGTAAAACAACTCTAATTTATAGGCTTATTCTTTTTTTTCTATTGCCATGCAGCACAAACTAAAATAACTTAATCCCTCAATTACCCCGAATGGAATTAAAAATGCAAAAACCAGGCGAAATACTTGAACAAATTCAACGAATTGCTTCTGATATGCAAAACAAGGTTGGGGATGTGATTCGCAATTCGCCAGCACAGGAAATTGAAAAAAATATTCGCGCTATGCTAAATCAAGGTTTTCAAAAAATGGATCTGGTAACACGCGAGGAATTCGATCTTCAATCTAAAGTTCTTGCTAAAACAAGAGAAAAGTTAGAAGCACTGGAAGAAAAAGTATCTGCTTTAGAAAAAAATTAAATTTGGTTTTACAGAAATTACTTTGGTGATCGCTTGCTTACACGAACCGCATAAGCGGTCTTAGTTAATTCTTTTCTACAAACCAATACTTAATCTTCAATTGAACAAGTTCGGACTAACGCTACTCTATAGAAATAGTATTTCCTGAGAAGTACTTAGGGAAAGTTAAAAACCATATATAGCCAATGATTTGAACAATCAAAAATAAACCAAACGCTAAATCAAAGGCGCTTGCCTGTGACCATCCCAACTGGACACCCACTTCTATCAAATATCCAATCCCCCATTGCAATATAAATGCCCCTATAAATAGAGCGAGGTTATATGTGGTGCTGACTCGTCCAGCAAGCGATTTTGGGAAATAGGTCACAATTAAACTTTGCGCTAACACATACGACGCGCTAGCAATCGCAAATAAACACCACCATACCCAAACCCATGGCGTCCTCAAAAAGAACGCAAAAAATTGAAAGCAAATGGCTGCGCCCGTCATCCAACTTAAATAGTTAAGCATACTTATGCCGCGCCTTATTAAGAAGGGCAATGCCAACGTATTCACACAATAGGCTGCTAATAATGCAGCATTAAATCCAAGTAAGATTTGGGCGCTCTTTACGCTTGAAAAATTCATTACTTGAATTAACCATGGGCCTAACCATAATGTTTGAATAGCAATAAAGCCTCCATAACTAACTGCACCTAGTGGAAAAATTCTCCAAAAATATGGGCTAGTTAAAATAGGTCGATAGCTTTCCCAGGAAAGGGTGGGGTGTAAAGGCTCAGCGCCTTCAGGCATTTGGTTCTCAGAATGGAAGTCACGTCTATTTGGTAAACCAAAATACAATCCTAAAATTGCTGCCGTTGCCAGCAATGCCATAACAAAAAATACGCCTCTCCATCCGATATACGGTAATACAAGATGCACTGGCCATGTTGTCATAAGGGCGCCGGACGTTCCAAACACCAACATTGCGGAAGCTAATTGACTTTGCTTTTCAAGTCCAAACCATACTCGAAAACCTGAAAATGCGGCCATGAGACAAGCTGACACTCCCATTCCAATCAGCATTCTGCCAATAACCAAACTATAAAAATTTTCTGCAGAAGCAAATATAGCTGCACCTAATACTGCCAGTAGCATTAAACATATTTCTGTTAACTTAGGTCCAAAGCGATCCAAAGCAATTCCTAGGGGAATTTGCATGGCTCCAAACCCAATAAAATAGGCTGAAGACAGCAAACCCAATTGAGCGTTATTGATCTGAAGATCTCGAATAAGATCTGGGGCAATAACAGCATTAATTGAACGAAACGCATAGGAAATGAAATACGCCATTGCAAAACTTAAAAATACTTTAATCGCAACCTTCCCGTGTAAGGGGGCAACGAAACGAGGCGTTGATGTGCGGAATCTATCTAAATGCATACTAGCTTGGATGAAACCCATCAAAAAATAACTCCACTCCTTCCTGGGATAGGATGGAGAAAATCTTGCTTGAGTCGGTAATCCACTCAGCATGAGATCGCAACATGCTGACTTGATAAATCCTTGTAATACCATCTTGTCCGCGTCGTATTATCCAGCGAACGCGCATCAACTGGTTATCGCCGTTGTGCAATTTAAATGCCACAAAGTAATCGCTAACAGGAAAATGATCCGCCCTAGAACCAGATAGGCGATAAATTGATTCTCTTCTTATCAACGCCTTCTCATCTATGTTTGCATTTTGAATAACGGCCTGTAGCAAATAGCTAGCCAATTGTTCAGCTTCATCAGCAAGCCCCGGTACTAGGGATATGGTAGCAATTGAATAGATGTCGTCCCCGACTCTAGTAGCCTCCAAAAATTCATTTAGCTGATATTTTTGATAATATATTTGACGTTCTGCTTGATGTGGTTTATCAGGAAACAACGCCTCATAGAATTGTTCCTCTGAATTAAGAATGCGCCAATTTAATCTAGGACTACACCCAGAGCCAAACAACAAAAATAAGCTTATAAATACAACAAAAGCGCGGCAGCGCCTTCTAAAGAACCCCAGCACCATGAGCTTGCTGATCTGCATGATAACTAGAGCGGACCATTGCCCCCACTGCAGCATGAGAAAACCCCATTGCATAGGCCTCTTCTTCAAAACGCTTAAAAATATCAGGGTGTACATAACGCTGAACGGATAAATGATGCCCAGAAGGAGCAAGGTATTGCCCAATCGTCAACATATCAATATCGTGCTCCCGCATATCTCGCATCACTTGCAAAATCTCTTCATCAGTTTCGCCTAACCCTACCATTAATCCGCTTTTTGTAGGAATATCTGCAAATCGTTCTTTAAAATCCTTAAGCAGCTTTAATGAATGGGCATAATCAGCTCCTGGTCTGGCTTGTTTGTATAAACGTGGAACGGTTTCCAAATTATGATTCATAACATCTGGCAAGCCGTTAGGCGCATTCCTTGAAAAAATATCAAGCGCTTTTTCTAGCCGCCCTCTAAAATCAGGCACTAAAATTTCAATCCTCGTATTAGGGGACAGAATTTTAGATTTTGAAATGCAATCTACGTAATGCTGCGCACCTCCGTCACGTAAATCATCTCGATCAACACTAGTTATAACCACGTAATTAAGCTTAAGTGCTTCGATAGTTCGCGCTAAATTATGGGGCTCATTTTCATCCAGCGGATCAGGGCGCCCATGCCCAACATCACAAAATGGACAACGCCTTGTACACTTATCGCCCATAATCATGAAAGTGGCAGTACCCTTACCAAAACACTCACCAATATTTGGGCAACTCGCCTCTTCACAGACTGTGACCAACTCATTCTCACGCAATATTTTTTTAATTTCAGCAAAACGTGAATTACCAGATGCAGCTTTAACCCTTATCCATTCAGGTTTTTTTAAAACCTCAGAAATAGGCACGATTTTAATTGGAATTCGTGCCGTTTTTTCACCAGATTTTTGTTTACGAGAAGCATCGTAATCTAAGTTTTTAGGAGAATCTTTAGGTGTTTTATCAATCATGTTAGAAGCAGTTGCTGCTGAAGGTGTGTGGTTAATCGTTTGCTAACCATTCCTATATTGTCCCCGATTCCAAGCGTTTCCATATCGATCGTTCTTAAACCCTCATAGCCACAGGGGTGGATGCGAGAAAATGCATCTAAATCAGTGGAATAATTTAAGGCAAGACCATGATACGAGCACCCCTTGGAAACTTTTAATCCAAGAGCGGCTATCTTAGCGCCATGAAACTCCTCAGGCACTTGTTTTTGTACCGCAACATATATCCCAGGAGCGCCGCTTTTCCTTTGGGCTTGAAGGTTGTACTCAGACAATGTATCAATCACGGCTTGTTCAATGCGGTTGACTAGCTCTTTAACATGAATTCCAAGACGCCGAAGATCAAGCAACAAATAGGCAACAATCTGACCTGGGCCGTGGTAAGTAATCTCACCTCCTCGGTCCGCTTGCATTAATGGTATTTGATTGCTCGGGGAATGCAAGTTTGATGGATCACCAGCCAAGCCAAGAGTAAAAACGGGGGTATGCTCCAAAAGCCAAATTTCATCTGGCGTTTTGGCGTTTCGATTCTTTGTAAATTCACGCATAGCATCGTAGGTTTCCTGATAATCAGATAAACCTAGGTATTTAACAACAATCGTCATCCGCTTTAGCCCCTCTGCATTTTCACAAAACAACGCTAACCAAAGGGTGAGTGGAAAGTGTTCGATACAGCTCATCCAACTGCTCTCGACTTGTGGCGTTGATTGGCAATGTTAAACCAAGGTAATTTCCTTCCTTAGATGGCCTTTGCTCAATGTTCTCCGCATTAAAAATAGGATCAAACTGTCTTGCAATATGGACAATAGCCGGCAAAAAATCAGGCGTCGCCTTACCCATGACTTTAATTGGAAATATTGATGGATATTCAATCAGCGATTTTTCAATCTTCATGTTGCAACTTACGATAATCTTGCATGCCCAGCCATTCTCCAACAATAATTTTTCGAATGCAATGCAGTTTTCTGTGAAAGAAATGATCCGCTCCAGGTACAACCTGAACGGTTAATTCTTGCGGACGGGCCCAATTGAATACATCAATCAATGGAATCGTTTCATCCATTTCACCATGAATCAAAATCGTATCTTCAGGAACTGGCGCCAACTCCCATTTTCCAGTTGCGCTTCCGACCATAACCAATTTTTCTGCCGGTCTCCCTAATTCTGCCAATTTTTGCACCAAATGGCTACCCACAAAACTGCCAAATGAAAATCCGGAAACCACTAAAGGCAGTATGTTCGCAGAATGTACCCAATCATGATGCATGGCTTTGGCATGATTTATCCACGTTGCAGGAGTTCGCATCCAATCGGTCACATGTAGTAGATCATCTAATTCACCAATTCCATTATCGTGAACACCAGAGGAACCGCCTACACCTCGAAAATTTGGACGAACGCTCACATAACCCAAGTGATTAAATGCACGTGCCATCGTTTGAGCAACTTTGTTATCCATAGTACCCCCCAGCAACGGGTGTGGATGGGCAATCAAAGCCAAACCTCGCACAGGAAACGATGGATTCTTTTTAAGGTCATCAGGAAAATCCACGGAAACCTCAATGGGACCAACGACCCCATCAATACTTATTACATTCAAACGACTATTCATTGAAAACTCTACAAATTAGCATAACGAATTATTGAAGTTGCAATCGCTCAACTGGCTTATCCTGAATCAGGTGAGATTGAATAATTTCTTCTATATCCTCAATATCAACAAATGTATACCATATACCTTGCGGATATATCACCATCACTGGACCATCGGCACATCTGTCCAAGCATCCCGCTTTATTTACACGAACCTTTCCTGTCCCTGACAAACCAAGCTCCTTAACCCGTTTCTTAGCATATTCAAACATGACTAAAGGATTATGTTGCCCGCAACAATCTTCCCCATTATCGCGTTGATTTAAACAAAAAAATAAGTGGTATTTAAATCTCATGAATTGGATTGGCTTTTCTTTGAGTTAATTGAAGATTTGTGACCGACTTCATTTCCCGGTCTATTTTTTACTGCCCATATCAATGCTATCGGTAACCACGCTACTGAAACCCACTGCATTAAATCATTAAAATGCAGTAACCTACCTTGATACCATGCCCTAAGCGTCAGAACGAAATAAGGGTTTTCTGGTAAAAAATTCACGGCTATTGTGGTAGAGATTAAACAAAATATCGCTAAACAATAGCGTATATATGATCCCAACTTTAAAGCTATGTGCAATCCAAGGCTTCCGATCAGCATACCCCAAACCGCCCCGGCCGTGAGCCAAGAAAAATAATAATCCGCTCCAAATTGAAGGGCAGTGAATACCATTTTTATTAAAACGGTGAATCCTAACAGACTGAGCAATAAAAACCTTTGTGGTGATTTTGGTCTCATGCCCAAAGAAAGCAATAAACCAACCCCAAACCAACATAAAGCCGTAATTACCGTCTCCTGCAAAACTTGATTCACAACCGTTGTTCCCCAATCAACTGAAGAAAAAAAAGTATGTCCCCAAATACCCATTCCAAGCCAAGAGCTTTGTGGATAAATTTGAGTCCAAGGAAAAAGCAAAAACAAAATACATGCAACCCAATTTAAACCAAACCACTTATCAAATTGTCGCCGTAAAATACTTCCGGAAAGCCACTGGGGGCCAAGGGGTATAGCAAGTAATGCCCCAATGAGCCCGCCTAATATATTTGCCCACCAATCCATTTGGCTTGGAATGCGTGTGGGCAACCAAGTCTGTAAAGTTTCTACGGTTGCAGCCAGAATTGCACTAAAAATCAATGCGATACCTAGGGCTGAAAAATTTCTCCATCTCGGAAATGTCGAGAAGACTATTAGTAATCCAAGTGGAATATACGCCAACACATTAACTAAAACGTCAAACAAAGTAATAAATCGTGGCAATGGCGCATCTAACCAGGCAAAACCTATCACGCCATTCTGAAAATCGAAATCGAACGGATTAAGACTGACATAACCAATTAAAATGGCATAAATTAACGCAATCGCCCTAGCCAAAGGCATCGCCTGCAATGGCCATATAAATTTATGGGGACGTCGTTCTTTTGAATACATTTGACAATTCTAGGTCAGACCCTTCTAGAATGTTGAAATGAACTGGAATTGCATCCTTGAAAGAGTCGCTGAAACCCACTCAACCAATGACGATCTGCTTGCACGATGGCGCCTTGGAAGCCTTATAGACCCAGTTGCCAGAATTGCTCGCAACCAAACGAACGGAAAGGGTCGAGCCGGTCGCTCCTGGGTCGCCAAACCTGAAGACTCCCTCTGCTTCTCCTTAGCTTACCCCTTTAAAAGGAGCCCAGCAGAACTTAGTGGTCTTAGCCTGGTTACGGGGCTTGCAGTCATCACCGGCCTTTCAGAAGTGCTTAATCTAACAAAATCAGAACTTTATACAAATGGCGTTCGCCTAAAGTGGCCAAACGATCTTTTACTAAAACAAAAAAAATTTGGCGGAATTCTGATTGAGGGTGGGCAAAGGAAAGCCGAAGAAAATACTTGGATGATCATCGGTATCGGCCTAAATCTTCGTAATGCAACCAAATTTGAGTCAGAACTTAAGGGCCAGGAAAACAAAAAAGTAGCTGCGCTTAATGAGTTGCCTCTTGGCGCTGAACAGCTTCCTGAAGTTGATTTTCTATGGCTAAAACTGATCGAATCACTTGAAAAATATCTGCGGAAGTTTGATGTCGAAGGGTTTAGTTCATTTCTCGAAGAATGGCAGGGGTGGGACGCTTATGTTGGTGAAAATGTTTGCATTTCCGGTATTGGCAAAAATCCAATTGAAGGCATTGCAATAGGCGTGGATACAAATGGCGCTCTTTTAATACAGCAGAACAACAAGGTTGTCAGCATTCTTGCGGGGGATGTTTCCCTAAGAGGTCAATCATGAGTCGAATTTTATTATTTGATATTGGCAACACCAGACTAAAGTGGGCAGCAATAGAATCATTAAATCAAAATCCAGCGGATCGTAATAAGAATCTTTGGGCCTATTCTGGTGCGATAAGTACAAAATTACTTCTTGAACCAAAATACTGCAATGAGCTTGCTGAATATATTTCTAGAACACTTCCAAAGCCGGATGCAATTGGAATATGTTGTGTAGCAGAAGATATCGCATCAGCCAATTTAAAGGGGTTATTTCCTCAATGGCACAACATTAATTGGCGAAGAATACGCGGCAACTCACCATTCCAGGAAATGAAGTCCCTCTACATCAATCCAGAAAAATTAGGGGCTGATCGCTGGGCTGCAGCAATCGGGGCAAGAGCATTATCAAATGGCAATAATTTAATCGTAAATGCAGGCACTGCCAGCACCATTGATCTATTGGGAAGCAACGGCGTTCACTATGGTGGTTGGATACTTCCTGGTTTTGGATTGATGCAAGAAAGTTTGCATGCAAATACGGCCCATCTTCCAGCCCGCGTCATTCCTGAATCACCACAAAAAATGTCTTCAGGTTTTGGTACATCTACCAATGAATCTATTCATGCTGGCTGTATTGCTGCTCAAATTGGCGCAATCCAAAGAGCCTTGCAGTTAGCTAAAACCATCAATCATCCTGTAGATCGGATTTGGCTTGATGGTGGAAATTCTAGGAAGCTCTTTAATGAAATTAAAACGCTAACGGATATAAATACCTCACAAGTAGAATTAACAGAGAACTTAGTCCTACGAGGACTCTGGGCCTGGCTCCTAACAAATCCCTGAAAAGTTATGTTCTAATTTTATTTAACAAATGAGTTGTAGATCGCTCATAAAGAAACGGGATTGCTATTGCCCTACCCCCCCAAGTCGTGACAAGATCAGACTCTTCAAGGGAATCTATTTTGTAATCACCCCCTTTAACGTAAAACTCGGGACGAATTTG
>CAIKFU010000131.1 GCA_903826775.1 uncultured beta proteobacterium
GGCAGATATGCAAGCATTTATTGGTCTGAGCAGTGACGATAGCCCCATACATACTGATGCCGAATTTGCCAAAGCCAGAAATTACAAATCACCTCTTTTGCATGGCGCATTGCTATCCACTCAACTGTCTCGTTTAATCGGCAAAGAATTACCTGACAGTAACGCCATGACGGTAGGTTTTGCGATTGATTTTATAAATCCATCATACGTTAATGAAGAGCTTGAATTTAACGCCCAACTCACCCATAAATCCGAATCCACCCGACTCATTGAACTTAAATTCAAGATTACCGGCGAAGGCAAAGTGGTTGGAAAAGGAAAAATTAGCGCCCGCTGGCAAGGTTAACGATTAATTGAAGAGAAGTTAAAAATGGCTAACCCAACAAAATTGAGGCTATAACAATGACAAATGTATATGAAAGCCTATCGTGGCTACCAATCCCCCCCTCTGATTTCTCCCAAAAAGTAACTGCGACTCAATCCTACCCAGAACTTAGGGAACTCTCCAAATTTTCTTTGGATGACAACCAACTGCGTAAACTAGCAAAAAAATTGCAAGGTTTGCAAAAGTTCCAATCCCCGCTTACCCCGCTGACACCCGTTTCCATTGGTATCATTAGTAATGCCACCACCAAACTGGCTGTGCCCGCACTCATAGGTACAGCACTTCGTTTTGGAATTGCCTTAAACGTCCTTGAAGCCAATTACAACCAAATTGCACAAGAGGCATTTTCAGCTGAATCGACTTTTACAGGACAAACACTAAGCGCTGTTCTGGTGGCAATGGATCACCGTGGCTTACCTTTATTGCCAACTCCGGGAGATCGAGTCGCAGCAGAGAACAATGTTCAAACGTCCCTGAACTACGTCAAATCCGTCATTGAATCTCTTCGCACTAAAACGGGAGCGCAAATTATTCTGCAAAATATCGCTCCTCCCCCGGAGGGTTTATCTGGCAGCTACGAGGGTCGATTGCCAGGAACCCTTTCCTGGCTAATTTCACGTCTAAATACCGAGCTTGATGGTCTTGTGGCTGATGACACGTTTATTCTAGATATTGCAGGGTTAGCCTCCAATATAGGCTTAGTCAACTGGCACGATCCAACCCAGTGGAATATGGCAAAACTGCCCTTTGCACAGTCCTACACACCCATTTATGCTGATTACGTCTGCCGCATTTTGGCAGCAAGACTTGGCAAAAGCAGGCGTTGTTTGATCTTGGACCTAGACAACACCCTATGGGGTGGCGTTATTGGTGATGATGGACTTGAAGGGATTTTAATTGGCAATGGAGACCCCACAGCTGAAGCCCATCTAAACGTACAGAGAACCGCTCTGGAATTGCGGGATAGAGGCGTCGTGTTGGCGGTCTCCTCTAAGAACGAAGACAGCACCGCACGACAACCGTTTAAAGAGCACCCCGATATGCTTTTAAGGGAAAATCACATTGCCGTTTTTCAGGCAAATTGGTCGGACAAAGCATCAAATATTAAAGCCATCGCCGACATGCTCTCCTTGGGATTGGAAAGCATGGTATTTCTGGATGACAATCCAGCCGAACGGATGTTGGTCAGAAAAGAGTTGCCGGAAGTAGCAATTCCCGAATTGCCAAAAGATCCAGCATTATTTGCCAGGACATTGATTGCTGCAGGCTACTTTGAGGCAATCACCTTTTCAGAAGAGGATCGCAAAAGAGCTTCGTTCTATCAAGACAATGCCAAGCGGGCTCAAATTCTTAATCAATCTTCCGATATGGATACCTACCTTCAGTCCTTGGGCATGGAAATCACCCTGACCCCGTTTGATGCCACTGGTAGAGCTCGAATTGCCCAGCTAATCAGCAAATCCAACCAATTCAATTTAACAACAAAACGCTATAGCGAATTGGATGTCAAAGAAATTGAAGAAAATGCCGACTATTTTGCACGTCAAATACGACTTAAGGATGTATTGGGTGATAACGGGATGATTAGCGTCATCATTTGTAAAATGAATTCTTCCGTCTGGGAAATCGATACCTGGTTGATGAGTTGCCGAGTCCTTGGTCGACGTGTTGAAGAAGCCGCGCTTCGAGATATAGCAGAACATGCTAAGCAATCGGGTGCCACAAAACTGGTTGGAGTCTATAGCCCAACTGCGAGAAACATCATTGTGAAAGACCACTATAAAAAACTTGGGTTTACCAAAACATCTGGTGAAGCCGAGATAGAACTCTGGGAACTCGATCTAACCCAATACCAACCCCCCGAATTACCGATGATTTTCAAATATGCTCTTTAATTCCTATGAATTCATTTTCCTGTTTATGCCGGTGGTATTTGCAGGGTTTTTTCTCATTGCGCGCAAAAGCCATCAAGGAGCCATCGCCTGGCTAGGGCTGGCTTCGTTATTTTTCTATTCCTATTGGAGCATTGCTGCTCTTCCAATCATGGTCGTGTCCATAGGCATCAATTATTGGTTTGGTCTGAAATTATCCAAAATAGAACTAAAAAGCCGTAAGACGCTGTTAATTTTTGCAATTTCCGCCAACCTGTTTGCTTTGGGATATTACAAATATGCCAATTTCTTTATTGCAAACACCAACACCATCCGTGACATGATGGGGATTGACCCCTTAGATGGCGTTAGCGTTGTGCTGCCAATAGGAATCTCTTTTTTTACGTTTACACAAATTGCATTTTTAGTC
Organism: uncultured beta proteobacterium; assembly: GCA_903826775.1. Taxonomy (GTDB): domain Bacteria; phylum Pseudomonadota; class Gammaproteobacteria; order Burkholderiales; family Burkholderiaceae; genus Polynucleobacter. Next base: position 2,687 of record CAIKFU010000131.1, read on the forward strand.
GACTGTTACAAAAATAAGGTAAAAGAGCAAAGCTTTCTAAAGTATGTTTTATTTGTGAGTTTTTTTCCGCATTTACTAGCCGGCCCAGTAATTCACCACAAACAAATGATGCCGCAATTTTCGGACAAGGCCAATTTCTTTCTTCAGAAAGACAAAATTGCACTCGGTATCGTCATCTTTACCGTAGGTCTTGCAAAAAAAGTTCTCATTGCCGATAGCTTAAGCGGATACGTTTCTACCTTTTACAACTCGTTACTGCAAGATCTTCTTCCTAACTTTTGGGCGTCATGGCTAGGATCCCTGTCCTATACATTTCAGCTTTACTTTGATTTTTCCGGCTATTCGGATATGGCCGTTGGTCTATCCTTACTTTTCGGAATTTGGTTGCCGTTTAATTTTAATTCTCCATTTCGGGCTACAAGCATTATTGACTTTTGGCAGCGTTGGCATATTACCCTTACAAAATACGTGGGCGAATACTTATATGCGCCAATTACCTTGAAATTCATGAGAATGGGTCTAAACAAATCCAAGGTAATTGAAACGATCTACACCCTTGCCATTCCAACAATCCTAATTTTTCTTATTTTAGGTCTTTGGCACGGAGCAAATTGGACTTTTGTAATATTCGGGGGAATGCATGGGCTTTATATTGTGATAAATCATGTATGGCGAATGTTCTTTCCATTGCCGAAAAAAAATCAACCTCAGCGATATATTAAATCAAGAAAAATATTTGGCTGGACACTTACTTTTCTTGCTGTAAATTTAGCTAACGTAATGTTTCGATCGGAAAACGTTCAAACAGCCGTTGAGATATACAAGGGAATGCTAGGACTTAACGGCTTTCATTTGGGGCCAGTAAGTGAATGGCTTCCACTACTACAGTTGCAGCTATTTGTTCTAGCGGCATCGTTTTTAATTATCTTCCTCATGCCCAATAGCTCTGACATGACTACTATTTCCAAAAGAGATACCTTTAATAAAGAAAAATGGATTTATCCTTGTATTGTTGTCTGCCTAGTTCTTATATATTTACTTAGCCTAATAACAAAGTATCAAGCAAGCCCATTCTTATATTTTCAATTTTAAAATTTTATTAATAGACCTTTTAAAGACTTAAAAAAGTATTTGAATGTTAATTCAACGCTTATTAATAAAAAAATGAGGTCTGCTATGCCGCAAAAATGGATCATCCGAAATCTTATTGTCTTTTTAACCGCTTTATATTGCACTGCAACGAGCGCTGCCGAACAAGGCGGCATAAATTTTGAGTCAAAATTTACCGGTAGGTGGGTTGTTGATAATAAATCACTTTGCAGTGATTCAAAATTCAAAGACGCGGGCCTTTTCTACTATTTAGATAAAAATGGAAAACTGATAAGCGAGCTCAGGCTACCAAACAATAATAAAATACAGGTTGCTAGACGAAGTGTGTATCAATCTATAGCCGTATTTGATCAAGCAAGCCTAGTTATCAAGACAATCGTTCTTGCTGAAAATTTTGAAACAAAAGAATCCTATAAAACCACATCCCTTATTCAGTTTTCCGAAGACTTTATGACCCAATTTCTATTGGACCAAGATATGGATGGAAAGTACAACATACGTGATAGCATTGTTTTAGCAACAAAACAAAAACAATCGCCGTTTTACAAATGCGATTAAAGAATTTGATTATGCATTTTTACTTTGGTGCATTTTAAAACTAGGAATGAGATGAAACCATTCTATATAGACTACCCTCAAGAAAAAATAGAAGAGTACCAGCACGCTTACCGATGTGCACATTGCAAAATTCCGACAACTATTATTTTTGGATTACTAGAAAATCACGCGGAGGATTGCGAATATCGAAAGCATCAAAATCGCTGGACCCAAATGCAAGCAATTCGAAAACCCCATCAAGAACATTTTGATGAACCTCATGCCGATGAAGTAGATTGAAATACGGTACGTTTCAAGCTTAAGCGCTTGCGATTTCAGTATTCAAATTATCTGGATTAATCGGGACGATCCGCAAGACCGGCAATGTAATCAGCCAATACCGCGATATCGCCATCATTTAAATTAGCCGCAGCTGAGGACATATTTCCATCCATATCGGATCGAGTTTGCGCTTTAAACCCGCGCAATTGAATAATCAGATATTCATGTTGTTGCCCTGCGACCCTAGGTATATGCTGTAATCCCAATAATTTAGGTCCATGACATTGGGTGCAATTGTATTTATTAGCCAACTCAGGACCGATCACTAGGTTTTCAGCTTGAGTTTGATACGTTGTTGTCCTTTTTATGGATGAAAAATATGCGGCCAAATTATTCATATCGGCATTGCTTAAATCCGCCGCCAGTGCAGACATGATTGGATTTTTTCTGTTCCCCTCCCGAAACCGGAACAATGCCGTAGAAATAGCTTGAGCCGGCTGACCCGATAATGATGGGTACTCCGGGATCACAGAATTTCCACCTGGTCCATGACAAATAATGCAAAGTTGGGCTTTAGCTTTACCCGCTTCTATATCGGCAGCATAGCAAGAGATAGGGAAGTACAAAAATGCAGCCGCCCTCACAAGGACGGCTGCTTCCCATTTAAATCGAGTAAAAATCAACACTACTTAGAAGCTGGCTTACTATAAGAGATGCGATAGATAATCCCATTGTAATCATCAGTCATCAACATTGAACCATCAGGCATTACAAGCATGTCCACTGGTCTTCCCCACATTGGAGGGTCGCCTTTTTCATCCAAGAGGAAGCCTGTCAAGAATGGCTCGTACTTCGCTACTTTTCCATTCGCATCCAAAGTCACGCGCATGAGGTCATAACCTTGCTTGGTAGTTCTGTTCCAAGATCCATGTCGAGCTATAAAGAGATTATTTTTATACTCAGCCGGAAACATATTGCCAGTATAAAAATGCAAACCTAGCGGCGCAACGTGTGCACCCAACTTCAACGCAGGGGGAGTAAATTGATCACAACTGGCATATTTACCATATAGCGGATCGGGAATATCGCCTTGATGACAGAATGGGTAGCCAAAATTTTCCCCTTCCTTGGAAACTGTATTTAGTTCATCATTTGGCTTATCGTCCCCCATCCAATCCCGACCATGTTCCGTAAACCAAAGCTTCTTGGTTACAGGATGAAAGGTCATCCCAACAGAATTCCTCACCCCCGTTGCCACCCTTTCAAGCCTGCCAGTTTTGGGATCTAAACGCATAATGGCGCCCTGCACATAATTTGGAATAATAATATTTTGTGGTGAACCAATATTGAAGTACAACTTTTTATCAGGTCCCACTGTTAAATATTTCCAAAAGTGGCCTGGGCCATTCGTTGGATCTATGCCATCCACTACCAAAATTCCTTCAGGAGGATTGTCCAATCGATCCTCGATATTTTCATATTTCTTAATTTGATTGCGTTCGGCAACATATAAAGTGCCGTCCATGAATGCAATACCGTTAGGAGCGGTTAATCCTTTGAGGATTTTCTTTACCTCTCGCTTACCGTCTTTATCAACTACTGCATAAACATCATTAGCGGCTAAATTACTAACAAAAATAGTACCTTTAGTTCCCCTTGCTAATGAGCGGGCATTTGGAACGTCAGCCCACACGTCAATTTTAAATCCGGGGGGTAACTTGAGTTTAGATATCTGCAATTCGCTAATATCTGCCCCGGTAAGTTTTGGGTTAAATGGGTGAAGTGTCGATTGCGCATCTTCGGCACTTCTACCTTGCAACCAACGCGGTGGAGGATCATCGGGTTTTTGCTGCGCAAACACCGGGACTGCAAGAGTCATCATCAGTGTTGCAATTAAAGATTTTTTCATTCTTATGTCTCCTAATAGTTATAAATTTCATCCTACAGTTAAAGAAAATACCTGATTAAATGACAATCAATGATTAGTAAATACCCTAGATAATTAAAAAACTTAACTAACTCCCTTTTGACCCAGCATTGTGTCAACCCAGGAATCATCATAAGACCCATTCTTAATGGACTCGATAGTTACCCTCTCCTGTGCTGCCTTGGCCAATCCCAGATGAGCAACTTCTAATGCGAGACTTGGGGGGATTGCAACTACGCCATCCGAATCGCCAAGAATAATATCACCGGGATTCACAACCATTCCGCCAATCGATATAGGAATATTTATCGAGCCTGGACCATCTTTATAAGGTCCTCGCAAATTCACCCCTCTTGCCCAACAAGGAAATTGATTGTCTTCAAACGCCTCTACATCGCGAATAGCGGCATCCAAAACGGCTGCAATTGCCCCATTTTTTTTTGCAACCGTCATCATAATTTCACCAAATAAGGCTCTAGAAATATCTCCTTCGCCATCCACCACTAGCACGTCACCTAGTTTAAGCATTCTTAATGCCCTGTGCAGGAGCAAATTGTCTCCTGATCTTACTTTTACCGTCAGCGCATTTCCGCAGGCAGTAACCGCACTTCGATTAACGGGGAGGATACCATTCGTTCCAATAACACGCCCTGTGACATCACCCAAAATTGACGTTGGAATCCCTGATAATGCCTTGATACCATCAGTAAACGGCTCTTTTCGCTCAAAAATTTGAATACCATTCAACATAATATTTCTCGATCAATCTCTAACAATTAATAACGAATTAAGCCTCTATATATTTCTTATATAAAACTTGAGTGCCATTCCGACCATAGCCCTTCGACACCAAATCTTCATAGAGGACTTTAGCCAAACTCACACCAGGCAATACCAAATTTGACTTTTTCGACTCAATAAGAGCGATACCCAGATCTTTCAGGAAATGTTCAACGTAAAACCCAGGGGAAAAATCACCGTCTATCATTTTGATACCTAGATTCTTTAATTGAAATCCCCCGGCAGCACCTTCGCCAATTGACTGCATCACAACGCTTGGATTTAATCCGACTTTTTTAGCGTAAGCAATGCCTTCGCTAACACCAATAATAGTAGAAGCAATGACGATTTGATTGCACATTTTAGTATGCTGTCCAGCGCCTGGGCCTCCCTGCAAAACAATATTGGCGCCCATTAATTGAAGAATTGGCAATACAGCTTCAAAATCGCTCTTCTTACCACCAACCATAATTGAAAGCTTCGCATTGCGCGCACCCAAATCACCGCCGGAAACAGGGGCATCGAGAGAATGACAACCTCTTTTGTCAGCTTCAACAGCGATTCTTTCTGCTAAAGATGGACTAGAAGTCGTCATATCAATTAAATAGGCGCCCTTAGCATTGTCTAAAATTTTTCCAGTTCCAAAATAAATCTCTTCTACATCCGATGGAAAGCCAACCATGCTGATAATGACATCGGATTCAGCAGCCAAATCCCCAATCGAATCAAACCATTTGGCTCCCTTTTCAATTAAATTCTGGGTACCTTTATTCTGAGAGCGATTAAATATATTTAATTGGTGCCCAGCAGCAATTAAATGGCCAGCCATACTGCTACCCATAATTCCAAGGCCTATAAAACCGATTCTTTTTTTATTGTTAACAATACTCACAGTTAATCCTTATTAAAATAATTACATACTTCTATTTAAGTTATTAATATAGCAATTGCAAACTGACTACAAACAAAATGCTGACTAGGAAATTACCAAAAGGATACTCCTTCATATGCCAGTTACTTAATCTTCAAAAAAACATGACTTGCCACATCAAAATCACTTTTGATACCAGTCTAAACTGGCCCCATAACTACAGACTAATACACAATAGAGGCATCCGGGAATGAACCGCATACTACAAAAATTATCACCCCTATTATGGGCTATGGTTTCAACCCTCACGTTGTCATTAGCCCCATTTTCCTTAAGCGCTCAAGAAAGTTATCCCACTCGCCCCCTAACCCTAGTAGTTGGATTCCCCCCTGGCGGTCCAAATGATATTTTAGGGCGACAAATTGCTAAAGCTCTGACACAACGCCTTAATCAACCTGTTGAGGTAATCAATCAACCAGGAGACTCTGGAAATCAAGCTAGTGCCGCGGTTGCACATGCAAAACCTGATGGCTATACACTTTTACTGATCGGACCAGCAAACGCAATCAATGCCTCCCTTTTTCAAAGCCTTTCTTTCAATTTCCAACGCGATATCGTGCCTGTAGGAGGCCTAACAAGGGAGGCGCTAGTATTGGTTGTCCACCCATCAGTACCAGTTAACACTGTTAATGAATTTATTAGTTATGCCAAAAGCGGCGCAAAAATCACTATGGCCTCTACCGGAAAAAGCAGCTCCCCCCACGTTGCAGGTCTAATGTTTAATCGTATGGCTGGTCTTCAGCTGCCAATAGTTCACTTCAATGGCGGGGGTCCAGCATTAAAAAATATGATTGAAGGCAACACAACGCAGATGATGTTTGAGCCCATATCAGCTGCGATTGAACCCATTAAGGGAGGTAAATTACGTGCGCTGGGTCTAACCACTACCAATACTTCAACAGCACTGCCAAATACGCCACCCATTGCTACTTTTTTACCTGGTTATGAAGCAAGCGCTGTGACAGGCATTGGCGTTCCAAATGGCACGCCCCTTGAAATCGTAGTCCGGCTAAATCGGGAAATTAATGCTGCTTTAACCGACCCATCGACTCGAATTCAGTTTTTAAATAGTGGAGGCGAACCCCTTGCAGGAAGTCCATCTGAATTTTCAGAATTAATCAACAGTGAAATCAAGAAGTGGGGTGACGTACTCAAAGCGGCAGGTATAAAAACGGAATAACTATTAACAATTTAGGCTGATCATTGAATTGCTCTCAATACGGCTTCTGACATGGTTGCAGTGTTCCCCTTGCCATTAATATCTCCAGTTCTAGCGTTTGCATCGGCAAGCGCTTTGGTTGTTGCATCGGACATTGCCTTAGCCATAGCCACAACCTCTGGAATTTTCCGACTATGGCCAAGCCAATCAAAAAGCATGCGCGTTGACTCGATCATTGAATAGGGGTTGGCAATTCCTTTGCCAGCAATATCGGGAGCAGATCCATGAGTGGCCTGCGCCATAACAACCCCTCCATCGCCAATACATAGGCCAGGTGCCATACCAAGCCCACCAACTAAACCAGCCGCCTCATCAGAAAGAATGTCACCAAACATATTCGTAGTAACAACCACATCAAAGTTTTGTGGATCACGCACCAACCTCATGGCAAAAGTATCAACAATCACATCATCCACTCGGACATCCGGATATTCAATGGCCAATTTTTTACATTCCTCAACAAACATGCCGCAACCCAATTTAAATACGGTATCTTTATGAACATATGTTAGATGCTTTCGACGCTGACGGGCCAACTCATAAGCAGCTCGTGCAACATTTCTACTTCCAGTTCTTGTAATCACACGCATCGACAATGTTACTTCGTCATTAGGACGAAATTCGCTATTACCAACCAGCATATTTCTATCGGGCTGAAACCCTTCGTTGTTTTCACGGACAATAATTAAATCAATGTCGTCCCGAAGGCATCCTATATCAGGGTACGATCGTGTAGGCCTGACATTGGCAAATAAATTGAATTGCTTGCGCAAAATTGGATGGGGATTAATGGCATTAGCGCCTTTAGGATATGCCCGATGCCCAATTGGTCCCAAGATCCACCCATCAAGCGTATGAAGTGTTTCTAAAGTATTTGGCGGTAGAGTATGTCCATGAGTATCAAGTGAGCGACGCCCAATCGGCAAAGGAATCCATTCAATATCCACCTTGTACAGTTTTGCAGCTGCTTTAGCAACCTCAACGGCGACCGGCACGATTTCATGGCCGATATCGTCACCTTCTAAGATACCAACACGTAATTTTTGAGACATAATTTATTCTTCCAATTGAATGTTGCGCGCCTTAGCTAACGCAGTCCAGCGCTTCACCTCGTTACGGATATATTGACTAAACTGCTCTGACGTCATCGGCATTGGCTCCACTGCTTCAATTGCCAACTTTTCACGCATATCCGGCAGTTTCAAGGTAGCAACCTGGGTCTCATTTAATCGTTTGACAATATCCATTGGTATGCCTGCTGGACCAACAGTGCCATACCACTGCATTGCATCAAAGCCTTTAAACCCCAACTCCTCCATAGTAGGAACATCCTTCAAAACAGGACTACGCTTTGGACCAGTAACAGCCAATGCCGTCACCTTGCCAGATTGAATATATTGCAATGCTGCAGCCAAACCCGGAAACATCGTTTGCGTTTGCCCGCCAAGTAAATCATTAAAAGCCGGTGCAATACCGCGATAAGGCACATGCAAAATAAATAAGCCGGTCTCTTGCTTAAATAACTCCATCGTCATATGCGTTAATGACCCCTGTCCGGCAGTGCCGTAACTCATCTTGCCAGGATTCTTACGAACGTAATCAATAAACTCTTTCATATTTTTAACTGGAACCTGGCTATTGACGATCAAGACATTTGGGGTAGCGCCAATCATGCCAATTGGTGTGAAATCTTTTATAGGATCGTAAGGCACCTTGCGGGTCGCAGGATTTGTGCCATGAGTCGCCACATAACCCTGCATTAATGTATAACCATCGGGCGCTGCTCTCATGGTAGTTTGCGATGCAATAACACCACCACCACCGCTTTGATTCTCAACTATAAATGTTTGTCCGATAACCCGCCCCCAACGTTCGGTGAAAACACGCGCAATCATGTCATTTCCACCCCCCGCCGCTACTGGAACAATGTACCGTATAGGTTTAGTGGGAAATGATTCCGCCCTGAGCGAAAGGGGTAACGATAAGGCAATGGAAGCGCTCAAAAATTGTCGACGTTTCATATTTATGTTCAGTTTAGTTATTTTGATACCCAAGAGCCCAAAGATCGAACCCCATAAATTGATTTTTTAATGCCGTAGCCTATTCCTTGAATCTCAATCTACATTGACTCCTGCCGATTTTACAAGTCGCCCCCAGAATTTTTCATCTTCCGTTAAAAATGCTGCAAACTGAGTAGGCGAGGTCGAAAGCGCAACCTCGGTACCCTCACGAGCCAATGCTGCCTTCACATTCGGTTGACGCATTGCTATCACAGTAGCATCAAAAATCTTTTGGACAATTGCTGGCGAAGTACCTGCGGGGACAAAAAACCCATACCAAAATTCAATTGAATAATCAGGCAATCCCGCTTCCCTCATTCCTGGTAAGTCCGGCGCTAGCGCAGAACGCTCCTTTGCTGAAATCGCTAATCCCCGCAAACGGCCTGCCTGAACCATAGGCAAAACTGATGGTGGTGTGCCAAAGGTTACTTGCGTATCTCCAGCAATAACGGATTGAATTGCCAAAGATCCACCCCGAAATGGAATGTGCGTCATTTTCACGTCTGCAATCTGACTAAACAAGGCAGCTCCTAGGTGTGGCGCCGACCCATTACCCGAAGTTCCGTAATTCAACCCTCCAGGATCTTGTTTGGCTTTTGCAATTAAATCCTTAACCGAAGTAATGCCTGTTCCAGGATAAACCGCAATCACTAATGGTGACGAAGTGATTTTGCTAATCGGCTGTAAATCGCTAGCACGATAACCAAGCTTCGGATTGAGCGCAGGGTTAACTGAAATACTACTTGGACTTGCAATCAGAAGTGTGTAGCCGTCTGAAGGGGATTTAGCCACTTGCTCAGCTGCAATGCTTGACCCTGCGCCAGGTTTGTTTTCAATAATCACGGGTTGACCAAGCGCACGCCCCAAGGCATCCCCAACGTTGCGAGCCACAAAATCGGCCGCCCCTCCAGGAGCAAATCCAACTATCAATTTCACGGGTTTTATCGGATAAGCAGAAGTTTGTGCTAATGCGTTTTGCGCAATGACCCCTATAAGCAATATTGCCAAGACTAACCTGAAGCCACGCATAGGGAGTTCCTTGTTATGGATTAAAAGAGTTGCACCATATATCAAATATTTTCAGATGAACCGCTTAATACAATTTTGCCAAGATGCTGATTCGTATCCATGATGTTCTTAGCTTGAGCCAACTGATCGAAGGGCAATATCGTATCCACCAGCGGGGAAATGCGTCCACTATTAATTAGCGGCAAGATCTGCGCCTTAAATGCCGGAACCGATGAAGCGCGCTGTTCAGGTGTTCGCAATTTATTCGAAACACCAAACAATGTAAGTCGCTTGGCATGCAAGGCCTCAATATCAATCTGTGCATTTAAGATTCCATCAACATAACCCACCGTTGCCAATTGTCCCTGAAAAGCCATGCAACGAATGCATTCTGCAAACACCGAGCCACCTACAGCATTGACCACTAAATTGACACCCTTTCCTTCAGTTGCCTGCATAACAGCATCGTGAAAATCCGGGTTTCGAGTACGCAAACCCAAATCGAGCCCCAGCGCTTTGAGCCTATCGAGCTTCTCTTCAGACCCAGACGTACCAATAACCTTAGCCCCAAGTGCCTTAGCAAAAAGAAGGGAAGCAACACCTACGCCAGAACTCACCCCGGGAATCAATAGCCATTGCCCGGACTGCAGATGCCCTTGCAACACAAGCATATCGAACACCACGATAAATGTTAGTGGAATAGATGCGGCCTGTTCCCAACTTAGGCACTCAGGCATTGCCATTGCTTCGGCCTGATCCAATAAAACATATTCGGCAAAGGCGCCTGGACAACGGCCCATCACACGATCGCCAGGTTTGAATTCCAAAACACCCTCTCCACAAGCTATTACTTCGCCGGCAGCCTCCGTTCCAATGGCCTTGGCGGTTCCTGCTTTGTGCAAGCCATGACTCAATATGAATTCACCGCGATTAAGCCCTGCTGCGCGCACACGCACAAGCAATTTCCCCGGCCCAGGATTTGGTCTCTCTATATCTCGAAGTTCCAATACGGCTTTTCCATCGAGTATTTGCATCCAATAGGATTTCATGTGCAACCCCTTCTTATGTTATTTACCACGGAATTCGGGTTTACGCTTTTCCATGAATGCACGCCTACCCTCAGCGTAGTCTGCACTTTCAAAGCAATCTCGAATTAACTGCCTACATTTGTCATAGTTGACATCCGGAGACGGCTTAAGTATCTCGGCAATAATGGCCTTTCCTGCGCCAACCGTAATCGGAGCGTTGGTTGCTAACGCCTGCTTATATTCATTTAGCAACTCGTCAAAATGTTCTGGAGTGCACACTCGCGTGATCAATCCAACGGCATGGGCTTCAGAAGCATCGATACGGCGCGCTGTAAAAAATAAATCCTTAGCAACAGCTGGACCAACCAAATCTACCAGATTTTTTAATGCTGAATAGCGATAACCAAGACCCAACCGTGCTGCCGGAATAGAAAATACGGAATCGCTTCTAGCAATGCGAATATCGCAACACATTGCAACATTCACGCCCCCGCCAATACAGTAACCGCGGATATGGGCTAGCGTTGGTTTGGAGAAATTAGAAATTCCCATCAACGCCTCCTCAGCCATCATCTCATATCGCGCTACAGCCTCTTTTGCAGCGCGCATGTCTTCAAACTGGGTAATGTCGGCACCTGAAACAAAAGCCTTCTCTCCCGAGCCAGAGAAAACCACTAGTCGAATATGGTTGTCTTTCTCGGCCTGATTAAGAAGCGGGACAATTGCCTCCCACATATCCACCGACAATGCATTGTGACGTTCAGGATTGTTGAATTGAATATGCAATGTGCTGCCGTCTTGATCCATCCATGCTTTGACGCGATCGGTACTCGATTGGTATAGAAATTCAGTCATTAATAAACTCCTTTGGCTTTTAAATTGGCTAATTCATCGGCTTCAAGACCCAGTTCCTGCAAAATCTCTTGGCTATGCTCGCCACGTCTTGGGGCTGCACGGGCAATTGTGCTGGGCGTCCGTTCCAACTGCATAGGCTGACCTACTAAACGCTGAAGTCCATGGTGGTCAGAGACAACCTCTTTAACCATACCCAAATGCTGAATTTGAGGTTCTTCAAAAACCCCTTTTACGTCATTGATGAGACCGCATGCAACCCCACCGGCATTGAACCGTTCAACCCAGTAGGCCCGATCCTGCAAAGCCAATCGGCGATTGATATCCAAGTTAATGGAATCACGATTTACTGAACGACCCCTCTTGTCTTTATACCGCTCGTCCGTTACCCACTCTGGGGCGCCCAAGATTTCGCAGAAGCGCTCCCAAATCTTGGAACCAAAGACTGCGATATTCATATAGCCATCTCGAGCCTTATAAACGCCAGTTGGAATACTTGTTGGGTGATAGTTTCCAGCTTGAGTAGGGACATCGCCATCCAACAACCAACGCGATGTCTGAAAATCCATCATATAAACCATCGCCTCCAACAACGAGGTATGCAACCACTGGCCCTTACCCGATGCATCCCTCTCCAGTAAAGCAACCAAAATACCTTGAGCAGCAAAAATACCTGCGCATAGATCCGCGATCGGAATACCTACACGCATCGGCCCGTCCCCTAGCTTGCCAGTAACGGACATTAGCCCACTCATTCCTTGGGCTATTTGATCAAAACCCGGTCTTTGGGCCAGCGGACCGGTCTGACCAAATCCGGAGATGCTGGCATAGATAAGACCTGGGTAATCCTTACTCAAAGTCTCATAATCGATGCCTAGACGAAACTTCACATCCGGACGAAAATTTTCAACCACCACATCGGCCGTGCCAATCAATCGCTTGAGTAGTGCTATACCTTCCGGCTCTTTTAAATTCAGGGTAATGGAACGCTTGTTGCGATGCGTGTATTGGTAATCCGAGCCATCCTGTCCACCAAGCGTATCGTCTCCACGCATATGATCAGGCATTTGAACTTGAATAACATCCGCACCCCAATCGGCTAGCTGGCGACAAGCCGTGGGACCGGCGCGCACTTGGGTTAAGTCAATTACACGAAATCGCGCCAATGCTGAAGATGCGGGTATGTGCGGCATATGAATAACCTTTTGAATGAAATAATATTGCAAAAGTGTCATCTATATATGTTAAAGTGTCAACACTTATTAGGTGTTTTTTAAACCTATACACAGTAATAAGTGTTAACAAACCGCATAAAATAGCAGCTCCACC
>CAIKFU010000132.1 GCA_903826775.1 uncultured beta proteobacterium
AATTATGGCGGGAAGGGATCGGAGGCCCACAAGGCGGCCGTAACTGGCGATACCGTTGGTGACCCGTATAAGGACACAGCAGGACCAGCCGTAAACCCCTTAATTAAGATCATTAATATTGTGGCTTTACTGATTGTTCCGCTGTTGCCTATGGTTAGTTAAACACTGGTTTTTATGGAAAAACCCGGCTGAAGCCGGGTTTTTTTTGTCTGCAATACCTATTCGTTGGTTTCCAAATACCGCTGTGCATCTAGTGCGGCCATGCAGCCGGTACCCGCACTGGTAATTGCTTGGCGATATGCGTGATCCTGAACATCTCCCGCGGCAAATACACCCGGAATATTCGTCGCAGTTGCATTGCCATCTAGTCCAGAGTGCGTCCTGATGTAGCCATTTTTCATTTCAAGCTGTCCAGCAAATAAATCCGTGTTTGGTTTGTGACCAATGGCGATAAATACCCCTGTGACTGCGAGATCTTCTTTAGCCCCGCTTTGGTTTGAAATTCGTACCCCTGTAACCCCTTTTTCATCGCCAAGAACCTCTTCCAAGGTGGAATTAAGCTTTAGATCCACTTTGCCTTCGGTAACTTTAGCCATTAAGCGATCGTTTAGGATTGGTTCTGCTCGGAATTTATCTCGTCTATGTATGACGGTTACTTTATTGGCAATTCCTGTTAAATAGAGCGCCTCTTCAACAGCGGTGTTACCACCCCCTACGACACAGACATCCTGATTGCGGTAAAAAAAGCCATCGCAGGTAGCGCAACCTGAAACGCCCCGCCCCATAAATGCTTCTTCGCTTGGAAGGCCGATGTATTGGGCTGATGCCCCTGTACAAATAATGAGTGCGTCGCAGGTATACGTTCCCGAGTCGCCAACTAAGCGGATAGGGCGTTCCTTTAGAGCGGCGGTATGAATATGGTCAAAAATTATTTCAGTATTGAAATGCTCCGCATGCTTTAGGAAGCGATCCATTAACTCCGGACCTTGAACTCCGTTCGGGTCTGCAGGCCAGTTTTCTACGTCCGTGGTGGTCATTAATTGACCGCCTTGAGCCAAGCCGGTTATGAGGGTAGGCTTTAAATTGGCTCGTGCAGCATATACCGCCGCAGTGTATCCAGCAGGGCCAGATCCAAGAATTAAGACTTTTGAGTGTTTGGTGTTTATAGTGGTCATAGTCAGATTATAGTTTTGCTTGTTTACAATCAGTGGAACATGGCTCGTACCGTCTATCCTCAATCTAAATCTACACCCCCACCTGAAACCAATGGAAGTGGGAGGATGCCCCGTCTATTGCTTGAGGTACGCTGGTTTATATCCCTTGGCTTATGCCTAGGTTTGTTCGCTATTTTAGTAACCTATTCTAAGAGTGATCCAGCTTGGTCACATGCCAGTTTTGAGGATCCAACCAATTTAGGCGGCCGTTTTGGAGCCTGGATAGCCGATTTATTGCTTTATGTCTTTGGGGTATCCGCTTTTTGGTGGGTGGTTCTATTTGGGCGGCGGGTTTTGATTGGCTGGCGGGAGTTGTGGAGTATTCCGCTACCACCAAATCCAGATGCTAAGCCAGACTCTTTGCTGTTTCGATGGCTGGGTTTTGGCTTGACTTTAATGAGCAGCATGGGGTTAGAGTCAATTCGTTTTCATTCCCTGCCTTGGCCCCTTCCAAGGCCTCCAGGCGGCATTTTAGGAGAGTTAATTGGAGAACCCTTGCAAATGGGACTTGGATTTACGGGTTCGACTCTCATGCTCTTGTTTGGGTTTTGCGCTGGGCTGTCATTATTTCTGCATTTTTCCTGGCTTGATATTGCTGAAAAGATAGGGCGTCTCATTGAGCTTAGTTATCACCGAATTCGTAAATTCCGGGAAAACGAAGAGGATCGGAAGCTGGGGGAGCAGGCTGCTGAGGAGCGTGAAGAGTTTGTAGAAGAGATACGGGGTCGAGTGGAAATTGCTCCAGCAGTGCAAATTGTTCGAGCCCCGCTAGAAATTCCGAAAAGTGCGCGGGTTGAGCGTGAAAAGCAGCAACCCCTGTTTGAAGAAATTCCCGACTCAGAACTTCCACCGTTAATTTTGTTGGATACAGTTCCCGAGGTGAAAGAGACCATTTCAGCTGATGTATTGGAATTTACTTCCCGCCTAATTGAGAGGAAGCTTGCAGAGTTTAATGTGGAAGTAAAGGTTATTGCTGCTTATCCTGGTCCAGTAGTTACTCGGTATGAGATTGAGCCGGCAGTAGGGGTTAAAGGAAGCCAAATTGTCAATTTATCGCGCGATTTAGCTCGATCACTGGGTGTGGTCAGCATGCGAGTGGTTGAGACAATACCCGGTAAAACCTGTATGGCAATAGAGTTGCCAAATCCATCGCGTCAGTCTGTGTACCTTTCAGAGATATTGAGTTCGCAGATCTATAACGATAATCACTCCTTGCTGACTTTAGCATTGGGTAAGGACATCTCCGGTAAACCTATGGTCGCCGACTTAGCAAAAATGCCCCACTGCCTTGTTGCCGGTACAACTGGCGCTGGAAAGTCGGTTGGAATTAATGCAATGATTTTATCGATCCTTTTTAAAGCCAAACCCGATGAAGTTCGCTTAATTATGATTGATCCGAAGATGTTGGAAATGTCGATGTACGACAAAATTCCCCATCTTTTGTGCCCCGTTGTAACGGATATGAAACAGGCTTATAACGCTCTGCATTGGGCCGTTAATGAGATGGAGCGCAGATACAAGTTAATGAGTAAATTTGGAGTGCGAAATCTGGCAGGATTTAATAAGAAAATTTTGGAAGCTGAGGAAAAAGGCGAGAAACTTACAAACCCATTTAGCCTTACTCCAGAAGATCCAGAGCCCATATACAGGGCCCCAGTCATTGTTATTGTGATTGACGAGCTTGCTGACCTGATGATGGTTTCAGGCAAGAAAATTGAGGAGCTGATTGCCCGTATTGCTCAGAAGGCTCGAGCAGCAGGCATCCATCTGGTTTTAGCAACCCAGCGACCAAGCGTGGATGTGATTACGGGGTTAATTAAGGCCAATGTTCCCACGAGAATTTCATATCAGGTAAGCAGCAAAATTGATAGTCGTACCATTTTGGATCAACAGGGGGCCGAAGCCCTTTTGGGTATGGGCGATATGCTTTATATGGCTCCCGGAACAGGGCTGCCAGTTCGCGTCCATGGCGCATTTGTATCGGATGATGAGGTGCATCGAGTGGTTGAGTGGCTTAAGGAAAAGGGCGAGGCCAACTATATAGATGGTGTTCTAGAGGGAGTTGATGAATCCAATATTGATGTTTTAGGCGGCAATGGGGCTGGAGGTGAAGCTGATCCCCTTTACGATCAGGCGGTTTCAATTGTGCTTGAAAATAAACGCGCTTCCATTTCATTAGTTCAACGCCATTTGCGAATTGGTTACAACCGTGCAGCACGCTTATTGGAAGATATGGAAAATGCCGGTTTGGTTTCAAAGATGAGCGGCAGTGGTAATCGCGAAATTCTAGTTCGCAATTCAGAGTAATAACCATGATATTGATTAGGCAAAATTATTTGCAGAAGTTTGTCGCTTGCATAATTGTTACTGGATTTTTAATTTCTTCCATTAGTTATGCTGTTGATATGGAGACTGCTTCGCCAAGCCAGACAGATGCTGTCATGTCTTCTGGAGCGGATCAACTGCGTCAATTTGTTCGTAAATCCAAGACTGCTGAAGGTGATTTTGTGCAGCAGCAACTTCGCGAACCCAAGGCTAACGAGCCTCAAGACAAAGGCTTAAGGGTAGTTCGTCAAACTCAAGGGCATTTTGTTTTTCAGCGTCCCGGGCGATTTATATGGGAAACCCTAAAACCTTATGAGCAAAAATTAATTGCCGACGGCAAACAGCTTGTTCTTTGGGATAAGGATCTTAATCAAGCCACTTTTCGTTCTGCTGGTCAGGCATTAGCCGCGACTCCGGCTGCCATTCTATTTGGTGAAAGTTCATTGGACCAACACTTTGAGCTGGTTGAAGGGGAGCAGCGATCTGGAATGAGTTGGGTATCCTTGAAGCCTAAAGTTAACCCAAACTCACCTTTAAGTAAAAACGAAGGCGCAAGTCTAGCCTATACCAAGATTGCAATTGGGATGGTGAATGGATTGCCTCGTGCGATTGAATTGAACGATGGCCTGGGGGGTACGGTATTGGTTATTTTTAGTCAAATTCAATTAAATGTGGATTTACCCACTAGTCGATTTACTTTTACGCCGCCACCTAGCGCAGAAGTCTTGCGCTTAAACTAGAACTTATTATGATTGATCCACAACTACTTCGCAAAGACATTGAAACTGTTAAAGCCCGATTATTAACGCGTAAATATTCATTGGACGTTGATCAATATTCTCGTTTAGAAAACGAGCGAAAAGAACTTCAAACCCGTACCGAGGAGCTTCAAGCCAAGCGGAATCAATTGGCAAAGGCTATAGGCATAAAAAAAAGCAAGGGTGAAGACGCGGCAGTAGAAATGGTTGAGGCAGCGCAAACAAACTCTGATATGGAATTGGGATCGGTTCGCCTAAGCATTTTGCAAGCTGAAATTACAGATTTTCTTGCGGGCATCCCAAATGTTCCTGATTCTTCAGTGCCGATTGGTCAAAGCGAGACTGACAACGTTCATGTTAAGCATTGGGGTGAAATTCCAAAATTTGCATTTGATATTAAGGATCACGTTGATTTGGGTGAGCCCTTGGGCTTGGATTTTGAGTCGGCTGCAAAAATTAGTGGTGCTCGTTTTGCGGTGCTTAAAGGACCTATTGCTCGATTACATCGTGCTTTAAGCCAACTTATGCTTGATATTCATACAATTCAAAACGGATATGAAGAAATTTACGTTCCTTACATAGTGAATTCTGCCTCTATGCGCGGTACCGGGCAACTACCTAAATTTGAAGAAGATTTATTCAGGGTGCCTCGCAAAATGGGTGGAGAGGTCGCTGGAAACGAATTGGGTGTTGAAAATTTTTATTTAATTCCTACTGCAGAAGTGCCCGTCACCAATCTAATGAGAGATCAAATTGTTTCTGCGGAAGTTTTGCCGTTGAAATACGTTGCGCATACACCTTGCTTTCGTTCCGAGGCTGGTAGTCATGGTCGCGATGTGCGCGGCATGATTCGTCAACATCAATTTGACAAAGTGGAGTTAGTGCAAATAACAAAACCGGAAGACTCTATGGAGTCATTGGAGCGTTTGACCGGTCATGCTGAAATGATATTGGAAATGCTGGAATTGCCTTATCGTAGGGTATTGCTATGCACGGGTGATATGGGTTTTGGGAGTGTGAAGACCTATGATCTTGAGGTTTGGGTGCCGTCGCAAAATGCCTATCGGGAGATAAGCTCTTGCTCAAATATGGGCGATTTTCAAGCCCGACGAATGCAGGCTCGATTTAAGGTTGGCACAGGTAAGCCAGAATTGGTTCATACCCTTAATGGATCGGGGTTGGCTGTTGGGCGCACATTGGTTGCTTTACTTGAAAATCGGCAGCAAGCCGACGGAGGTATTTCCATTCCAAAGGCATTGCAACCATATTTTGGCGGTCTAGGAGTTATAAAGCCAATTACTAAATTAATAGAAAAATAGCTCTGTCGTTATAATCACAAGTTGGTTCGGAGAGGTGGCAGAGTGGTCGAATGTACCTGACTCGAAATCAGGCGTACTAGCAATAGTACCGAGGGTTCGAATCCCTCCCTCTCCGCCAG
>CAIKFU010000133.1 GCA_903826775.1 uncultured beta proteobacterium
AATGAAAATACTACGCTACTTATTCCATTTTCAGGGCAAGGGACCGTCACCATTGAAGGCAAACTATTAAACTGGGAAATGGGTCAAAAGGCCCTTGTTCTTCCTAACTCCCCTTTCAATGGTGAAAGCATTCGCAATTCTGTCCTGATTATTGAAGTTGACCCGAAAAGGCTTGAGTCAATCGTCTGCAATATGCTGAATTTGAGCGCTGGGACCCACTTGGGGTTTGACTCAACAACCCCTAGAGAAGTGGATATGCAGATAGGGCGCCTATCATTTGAAACCATGTTTCGCCAATTTGGCAATCAACTTGATCAACTTTCGCTCCAACCTGAACTACTAAATCGATCGGGCATAGATGATGTGATCTACCGCTCAATTGCCATGATGTTGCACCCAAAGCTATTTTTGGATGCAGCAAAAAATCCAGTGAATAATTTTGAACGTCGTCTTCTTGACAGGGTATGTCAGCATATTCAGTCCAATCTGGACCAACCCATAACAATTTCCACCCTTGAGCAGATTGGTTGCATGTCAAAAAGAAAGCTTCATTACGCTTTCCAGCAAAGGTACAACATGACGCCAATGCAGTGGGTCCGGACCGAAAGACTATTACGAAGCCATAGTCTATTAATAAGCGCCATACCAGGAGTCACTATTTCCTCTGTAGCCCTTGCTTGTGGTTTTACCAAATCTACAACATTTACGCAGTACTATTCCAAAGAATTTGGGGAGCACCCTGCCACAACCTTAAAACGAGTTCTTTCACGATAAATGGATAATTTTTCAGTAATTTTTCGTTATTTAGCAATAAAAGTCACAAATAATGCATTATTTAGAGTTAAATTGCATTATCTAGCTATACTAACGGAACCTTAACGTTGAAAATAAACGTGTTTAAATTGATACAAGTATGCTCGCAATTTTAATCTTTTACCGCAACAGATCATTACTTCAAAGGAAAATGAATCCGTGATACGCCCAAATAATACTTGCCTCGGAAATCATGGCCACAATTCCCGTCAATGGAGAAGCTTGCTTGCCGCTACAGTAACCGAATTTACTAGCCAAACTAAACAACCTTCAGACACTCGGACGCTAATGCGTCGCGTAGGAATTCGTTTTGCTGCTCAAACCCCATTGCCCTCTTGTAAAACCCTTGAGGAATTTGAAGAAGCAATCAGAAATGTCTGGCAGGAAATGGACTTAGGATGGGTTACCCTTGAGGAATCAGGGCGCACCCTAAAAATTACCCACCACTGCTCTGCAAACGGCATTTTGCTTGATAATGCGTTTGGTGAAAGCACTCCCTTGTTAGCCCCCAGCTTCTTGGAAGGGGTCTATCAAAAGTGGTTAAGCAATATGGGGGCCGGAGAGGCGCTTCATGTGCGCCAAGTAAGCGAACCCGATCAATTTAACAGTATTGAGTATGCGCTCAGCTTATGAGAAAAGGCCCAAACCCATGAGCGGGAAAAATGATATTTCCTCTTTGTTTAAAATAATCAAAGAAAACCCCGACGAATACCAAGAGATTGTTGAAAACGAGGATGCCATTAGGTCTCGAGAGCGATGGCCCTTACTTTCAGCCCTACCAACTACAAAACTTGGGGATTCCACTACCGAACCTCTTCTAAAACGCTCCTCATCCGATATAAATCGGAATCGCAAAACCTCCCCCGCGAATCAAGCTAAACAATCGCCCCTACAAGAAACCAAACAAGAGTCGACTAGAGCAAAACCGCTTCAAGAGTTTTTTACCCCCTCCTCCCTAGAGGAAATTCCCTCACTAAAGAGGGTGGTGAAAACGCTGCAGCAAGATGAAATTTTGAGTGATGCTCCGATTTTTATTAATCGAGCAACCAAAATCAACGAAGATTCTGTTTCGATTAAAGATAAGACGTCTAAATCCAAGCCGCTTCAAGAGTTTTTCGATTCCCCAACTGAAGGGAAGGAATCTTCATTAAAGAGGATAGCCAAAACCCTTGAACAAGATGAGGATCGCGAAGAAAGTCCTTCCGAAAGACCTTCTCTAAAGAAATTTGTTTTAACAAAAATCCCAACAATTAAAAGAAAGAAAACGTCCCCGCGAACTGTTGAGACCGTTATCGAATCCTCCTTAAAAGAAGATCATGAGAATCCAGTTAGGGAGAGGTCGATCCCAACCAAAGAGCATGCTGCTCCAATCAGCCTGAATTTGATCAAGAATGAAAATCAACTCGCCACAATATTTGAGCGTCTAAAAGAAAAAGAAGTGGAATCGGATATAGAAGACAAGCGTTCGTTGTTTGAGAGATTGCGTCGTCCGTGACAGTCATTGCGATTGTTTCCGCAAAAGGTGGTGTTGGAAAGACCACCCTGGCTGCAAACCTAAGCGTTGCTTTACGGGGAGATCGCCATAACGTCCTGTCGCTTGATCTCGACCCTCAAAATGCTCTGCGCCTACATTTTGGCATCTCTCCAAATTACAATAACGGGCTAGCGGTTGCATCTATATCAAAGAAAAGTTGGCTAAGAACCATCGTACAAGGCGAATCGGGTGGGGCCATTCTGCCTTACGGCTTAGTAAATGAGGATCAGCGTCAGGCATTTGAAAAAATCCTACAAGACAATCCCGGATATTTGCTTAGAGAAATCAATAAGTTAAATTTATCCGACGATGCCCTTGTTCTATTGGATGTTCCGCCGGGTCCATCCGTGTACATGAAAGAAGCTTTGCTTGCAGCCAATGTTGTAGTAGTTGTGATGTTAGCTGATGCCGCTTCATATGCAACCTTGACGATGATGATGGGTTTAATTGAAAAATACTGTTCTGCACGCCCCAGTTTTATCGACTATATGTACATCATCAATCAAATCGATCGTTCCCGCGAATTGGCAAGCGACATTGTTGATGTCATGCGCGCACAAGTCAGCAACAAAGCTATTGCGGTAGTCCATCAAGATCAAGCAATACCTGAAGCATTGGCTTGCTGTCAAGATGTACTTAGTTACGAACCTCAAAGCCGGGGAGCGCATGACATGACAGAAACTGCGATGCTCATAGAGCAGATTCTGGATAATGCAAAAGGATGAACTTTAAGTCTTTATCCTCCAAAATTAAAAATATTGGCGTTTTAAAAAACGGCACAGCGGCCCTTCAGGCGCGATTACCACCGTTTGCAGAGATTCTTTCCCATCTTCAGTTTTTGGAAGACAAAATACTGGATAGCCCCCTTTGGAATCACCCGATTTATAAGGTGCTATTACAAATACTAATTACAGGGCTAATTTTCATCCTTGTTGCCACACCCCTGGATTTATACCAACAATTGTTCTTTGGCCTTGTTCTTTTCTTGGCCGGTCTATTTATAAGAAATCTGCCCAAAAGTCGGATGGTCGTAATTTTATTAATGGCCATATCGATTTCAGCATCACTTCGTTATATGTACTGGCGGGTTACGAATACCCTTGCATTTGACAATGCGATCGACGCGTTATTTGGCACCGGACTGGTATTGGCTGAAATTTATGCCTTGCTGGTTCTGCTGCTTGGCTTCGTACAAACCGCCTGGCCACTCCAAAGAAGACCAATACCACTCCCCAAAAATACCACTGAATGGCCTACGGTAGACGTCCTGATTCCAACTTACAACGAACCGCTTAATGTTGTAAGCCTAACGGTTTTGGCAGCGCAAGCGCTTGACTGGCCAGTAAATAAATTCAAGGTTTACGTTCTTGACGATGGTAACAGACCCGAATTTCGTGCTTTCTGTATGGAAGCGGGGGTTGAATACTTAACCAGAGAAGGGAATGCTCATGCCAAGGCAGGGAACCTAAACGCCGCACTCAGACAAACCAATGGGGAATTTGTTGCCATTTTTGATTGCGACCATATTCCTACTCGATCTTTCCTGCAAATGACAATGGGTTGGTTTCTTGCAGACCCAATAATGTCTATGATGCAAACACCCCACTTCTTTTTCTCTCCCGATCCTTTTGAAAGAAATCTAAAAACCTTCCGGCTTGTTCCTAACGAAGGCGATCTGTTTTATGGATTAGTCCAGGATGGCAATGACTTTTGGAACGCCTCCTTTTTCTGTGGATCGTGCGCAGTTTTACGGCGAGAAGCTCTAGTCCAAATTGGCGGAATCGCCATTGAAACCGTTACTGAAGATGCTCATACAGCTCTTAAACTTAGCCGCAAAGGCTATAACATAGGCTATCTTGCAATCCCCCAGGCGGCTGGACTAGCAACAGAAAGCCTGTCAGCTCATGTCAAACAACGAATTCGTTGGGCAAGGGGTATGGGGCAGATTTTTCGCGTGGATAATCCATTGCTTGGCAAAGGCCTCAGCTTGGGTCAACGCATGTGCTATCTCAATGCGATGCTGCATTTTTTTTATGGACTGCCCAGACTTATTTTCTTAACAGCCCCATTAGCCTATTTGATATTCGGAGCCGAAATCTACCACGCCAAGGCAGCCATGATTGTTGCCTATGCTTTCCCACATATTCTGCTTGCAAACATAGCAAACTCTAAAATTCAAGGGAGCTTTAGGCATTCCTTTTGGAACGAAGTTTATGAAACCGTCTTGGCGTGGTACATCATGCTGCCAGTGATGCTTGCTCTAATTAATCCCAAATTAGGCGCTTTTAATGTCACCGCAAAAGGCGGAACCGTTGATGAAGATTTTTATGACTGGCGGATGGCCCGTCCATATCTAATAATCCTAGTCTTGAGTTTAATTGGTCTTGGCTTTGGGATATTTAAACTTATTACTGACGAAGGAAGTATTAGCACAACCCTGATCAATTTAGCCTGGGTCTTTTATAACGTGGCAATCACGAGCGCAAGTGCTGCAGTTGCAAACGAGTCCCGTCAGGTCAGATCTTCCCCAAGAGTAAAGGCAATCTTGCCTGCAACAATTAATCTTCCCAATGGCAAAACCATCGTTTGTGAAACCACCGATTTCTCTGCGGAAGGTCTTAACCTAAGACCCCCAAAAAATATAGAGCTTCCCCCAAATCAGGAGGTAAATATAGCCCTTTTTCGTGGAAACAAGGAATTTGTGTTGCCTGGAATAGTCAGAAGGAGTGGGGATTCAATTGGAATTCAATTTTCCAGTTTAAATTTAGATCAGCAGCGGGACTTAACCCAACTCACATTCTCTAGGGCGGATACATGGGCTTCAACTTGGGGGAAAGGCCCTAAAGACTCGCCTTTAAGGGCTTTTCGTGAAGTGCTTACTTACGGTCTATTTAATATCGTCCCGTTGCTAAGGCGAGCCCTACTAGACGTAATACTAGATCTTCGTAAATCCTTTGTTAATTTTTCGACCCATACAACTAAGCAACTTATGAGTCAACCAAGAAAAATTGGGGTCAAAATACTAGGCTCTCGATTTTCCAAAAAAGACCAATCCGATGCATCTTGGGGTGATGACTATCCACCAACATCAAATAATAAGCTCAGCTTAGCGGTGTTTCACTCCAAAAGAGCATATAAAAAATTGCAAGACAAAATTTCCACTAAACTTTCAAAACGCCCCCGTTTTCGCCAGAATAAGACATCTAGGACAGAAGAATGACCAACTCATTTTTAAGCGAATTTAGAAAATTCCAATCCCGTCGCGCATTTCCATCGCTCATCTTAAGTAGCATCATATTTTTCAGCTCGATATTTGATGGTTACCCCCTTTACTCATCAGCTCAAGCGGCCCAGAAAAAAAATAACATCGTTGTATCTTCAACCGGAAAACGGACCTACCAGCTTACTTTTAAAGAGTTGGGTTCTAGATATCCCCTAAACCTTCGAGGGGTTGACGGGAAAGACAGTGTTCGATTTAACATCAGAGCTGATGAAGTTGTAACTAAAGCTTTGCTGAAAATACAATATACGTATTCCCCTGCGCTTCTTCGAGACTTATCTCATATAAATGTTTTAGTCAATGATGAAATTACTTACACAATTGCAATTCCAAAAGAAGATCCAACTGGTAGTGTAGAGAAAACAATTGAACTACCCATTAATTTAATTACCGAATTCAATCAAATTCAATTACAGCTAATTGGGCACTATACCCTTCAATGCGAAGACCCGCTTCACTCTAGCTTATGGGTAAATGTCAGCAATAACAGCATCCTAGAATTAACTATAGATCCCGTGAAACTCCAAAACGATCTAGCCATTCTTCCCCTTCCATTTATAGATATTCGCGATAGTCAGCCACCAGTGGTGCCTTTTGTTTTTATGGGGCCCCCGAATAAGGCCGTTTTAGAGTCTGCAGCCATCGTATCGTCTTGGTTGGGGACTTTTTCAAAGCAAATCGGCGTTAGATTTCCAGTTTCATTAGATGGAATTCCAGCCAAAGGAAGCGCAGTGGTGGCGATTGTTGGTCAAGCAAACATTAGCGGGGTGGATATAGGGGCATTAACCGGACCAACCGTTGCAATGGTAGCTAACCCATCAGATGAAAACGGCAAGTTATTGCTAATAATGGGGCGAGATGACGCGGAACTCAAATTAGCAGCCACAGCACTTGCAACAGGCAGCAAAGCACTCAACGGGGAAAGAGCAGTAATCTCGCAACTTGACAATCTGGTGATGCGTAAACCGTATGATGCCCCTAGATGGATGTCCTCTGAGCGCAAAGTCAAATTAGGCGAACTTGCTACAGAGAAAATTTTAAACGTTTCCGGCTATAACCCCGGACCCATTGACATCAACATGCGGGTTCCTCCCGATATATTTGGTTGGAATAACAAAGGCGCTCCTTTTGACCTGAAATATCGCTACACCCCGCAACCAGTTTCATCCCTCAACTCCTCTTTGCTCATTGGGGTGGATGAGAAATTTGTTAAATCAATCCAGTTATTTCCAATTGAAAAAATGTCTCAGGGCGCTGAGCTTCTGGCAAAAATTCTTCCTGACGCGACCCTGCCTATGGAAGAGAAAATGAGGTTGCCGCTTTTTATGCTCCAACCCCGGTCGCAACTTCAACTGCGGTATATGTACGACTACATCAAAGAAGGTGAATGTCATGACGTTATCATCGACAACGTTCGCGGTGCAATCGACCCAGAATCCACAATTGATTTAACCGGCTTTTCGCACTTTATAGCCATGCCAAATCTGAGCGTGTTTAGCAATAGCGGCTTCCCTTTCACGCGCCTAGCCGACCTTTCCCGAACCGCAGTAATCCTTCCAGACAATGCAAGCAAAGAGGAATATTCGGTTTTCCTTACGGCCATGAGCCGTATGGGCGAATCCACGGGTTATCCCGTTATGGCTATAACAGTAAACCAAGGTGCAGACGCCAAAAATATTGAGGATAAAGACCTGCTGATTATTGCCTCTGGAGGAAATCAACCTCTACTGAAACAGTGGGCAAAATATCTGCCTGCCGATTTAGATGGCGATAATAAAACCTTTAACCTTTCAGACTGGGTTTTTAAAATCTGGAGTTTTTTCAGTCCACAGTCATCAAATTCAATTTCTAACCCTAAGTTGTCCTATACCAGTGGTGGGAATGAGGTCTTATTTGCTGGATTTGAATCTCCACTTCAATCAAATAGAAGCGCAGTACTGATTTGGGGTGCAAAAGCTGAGAATCTAGTAAAGGCAACCGACTTATTGTTGGGGGCAGAAGGTTACGAAGGCAAGATTGAAGGAAATCTTTCAGTTTTAAACGGAACCGAAATTGAAAATATTGCCCATGAAACAACCTATTATCTAGGCAGTCTATTTTGGGTTGAATACATTCAATGGTGGCTATCCAATCATCTGTTCGTATTTTTGTTATTTGCCGCACTAAGCACCGTTCTCTTGGCCGGTCTGATTTATCTAATGTTTAGAGTCAAAGCAAAGAGAAAATTGATGTAGCTTTA
Organism: uncultured beta proteobacterium; assembly: GCA_903826775.1. GTDB lineage: Bacteria > Pseudomonadota > Gammaproteobacteria > Burkholderiales > Burkholderiaceae > Polynucleobacter. The sequence goes on from CAIKFU010000133.1 coordinate 7,867, forward strand.
AACTTACTCATAAATGAATGAAAACTTAATTAACCCCAAGACATCAGCGCGACTTCTCCCCAATCGAAGTCGCGCTAATTTCTTTACTGCTGCTCGCCGTAGCTTTGTGGGGTTAGTACTTGCTTCAATGCTGATTACAGTTAGCAACAACGAATTAGCTTCTGAACTCAATTGCACAGAAAAGTCATGGCCTCTTTGGGATAATTTCAAAACTTATTTCGTCCAAAACGATGGTCGCATTGTTGTTGAAAATATCGAACCCTTCAGAAGTTTTTCAGAAGGGCAGTCCTACGCAATGTTTTTTGCGCTGGTCGCTAACGACCAATCCACTTTTGAAAAAATTTGGCACTGGAGCCTAGAAAATTTGGCCGGCGGCAATATTAGCAAGACATTACCTTCCTGGGTGTGGGGCAAAGCTGACAACGGGGCCTGGACAACATTAGACAAAAATTCAGCTTCAGATGCCGATTTATGGTTTGCATACGACTTGTTAGAAGCAGGAAGATTGTGGAATAGGCCGGATTACACGAGAGATGGGCAATTGCTTTTAGCAAATATTGAACGAAGCGAGATAGCAACCCTTCCGAAATTTGGGAAAATGCTGCTTCCTGGTCCATTTGGCTTTTCATCTCCAAACAATTTATGGCGGCTTAATCCCAGTTATATGCCAATACCCGTCTTAAGGCGCCTTGCCGCTGAAAATCCTCAGGGGCCTTGGACTGAAATCGCTCAAAATACATACAGAATGATTTCGGAAACAAGCCCTAAAGGTTTTGCTGCTGATTGGGTTCAATACCAATCAGGATTTATACCAGACTCAGAAAAAAGCGACCGAGGTAGCTACGACTCCATTCGAGTCTACCTATGGGCTGGAATTACCTCGCCAAACGATCATTTAGCTGCTCCCATTCTAAGAAAATTAGGCGGAATGGCTAAGGCTACTGCCGCAATGGGGGCCCCGCCTGAAATAGTAAATACTGCTACCGGTCAAACCTCGTTAAACCCCGGTCCTTTAAGTTTTTCTGCTTCACTCCTTCCTTATTTTGCGGCAAACAAGCAAACAGACCTACTCAACAAACAGTTAATTCGGGTTAAAACCATGCAAGCCGATAGTTTTCTGCCGCAACCTGTTGCAGTTCAGTCATTACCCTACTACGATTATGTCTTGAGTCTTTTTGGCCTTGGATGGATTGAAGGTCGATATCGACTTGCCTCAAATGGAAATATTTATTTACCCTCGGAGAGATTATGCGCTCGCGCAACCCCTTAATTGCTACCGGAATTGCTATCTTACTAGCTTCCAACCTAGGTTTTGCACAAAATGATGCAAGCAAAGCCCTTGCTGATCAAGCCCAATATTGGCAATTAAAAGGAAACAATGTGCGCGCTGCTGAAGCATGGAAAAAGCTTCTATTAGTGGCGCCAAATGATGCACAGGCCTTCTATGGCCTTGGTACGATTGAAGTTAAAAACAATCGTCCTCAAGCCGCTAACGAATACCTGGCAAAGTTAAAGGCCATAGACCCAAACTCACGATATGCCTTGCTTCTTGAACAAGATATCCTATTTAATAATCCAATAACCCAAAGCGATCTTGAAAAGGCAAACGCCCTAGTTCAATCTAGCACCAATAGCAGTGATAGAACCGACATGGCAGAGGCGCTCAAAATATACAATTCCATATTGAAGGGAACCTCCCCCCAGGGGGCATTCGCTGTTGAATACTATAACGTTCAAAGCTTTACTCCAAACGGCTTAAAACCAGCTCGCGCTGGGCTAGAACGGCTTGTAAAAGAATATCCGAAGGATCCTCGAATTGAATTAGCCCTCGCTGGGGTGGAAGTTCGCGATGAATCCACCCGAATCAGCGGTATCCAACGATTACAACGCTTATCAGCAGTCCCGTCAGTTGGGAGCGACGCAACTGAAAATTGGCGCAATGCATTAACTTGGTTTGGGCCTCCAAGGCCTAAGGAATTTCCATTGTTCGATGCTTACTTAAAAGCTCACCCTGAAGATGCCGAAATACGAACTCAATACAATGCGGGTAAAAATAAACAGCAGTCTGACGTAGTAGCCTCAGAAAAAGCCAGGACTGCCGCCCTTCAAAGAGCGGCAAGCAGGGCTCCTGATCAAATGAGCGCTGAAGACCTTGAAAAGTCCAGCGTAGCCCTGAACGGAGAATTAGCCAATGCTGCGATCCGTCGAGGCGATCAAGCACTTAAGGTCGGAGATGACAATGGCGCCCGCTTAGCCTTTGAAGAGGCCTTAGGGTATGAACCAAACAATATATGGACTTGCTACAAACTGGCAAACTTGTACATAAAAGCCGGACATCCAAAAGAAGCGCGAACGCTAATGGATGAGATGCTGAACTCACAACCCACAAATTCTGATGCGATCTATGCAAGTGCGTTGATGGCGCTATCGCAAAAGGAGCCTGCTCGCACTCTTGCCATTCTTGATCAAGTGCCGGCCAAGCAGAGAAAAGGTGCAATTTTAGACCTGCAAAAAAATGCGTGGCTAGAATACCAAATTGGATTGGCAACCAACTTAATTGAACAAGGTCGAAAACCCGCTGCCTTACAAATTCTGACTCAAGCAGAGCCTGTTGCAGTAGCCAGTAAAAATATAGGCGCACAGGGTGCAATAGCTAACGCATTCTATGATGCGGGACAGCCCACTCATGCATTTCAAATCATGCGTCAACTTGAATCGCGTTCCAAAACCCCTTCAGCAGACATAGAACTTCAATACGCAGGCCTTCTTTTAAGAGCAAACCGCGATGCAGAATGCGCAACTGTTTTACAAAAAATACAAGCATTGAAATTAGACGAAGATCAACGAAAACTGTTTAATGACATGGTGTTTAACTACTCCCTTCATCAAGCTTCGCTTTTACAAGAGCGTGGGGACTTGGCTGCATCCTATGACAGATTGGCTCCGCTTTTACAACAACGTCCTAATGATCCTGGAGCAAACAATCTTCTTGCCTCACTTTACGGCGCCAATAATAACTTTAAGCAAGCGCTGGAAATATCTAAAACACTTGTGCAAAATGATCCGCAAAATATTGATTTATTACTCAGTACTGCCCAATATGCATCACAGGCAAACGACTATAGCTATGCTGATTCACTACTGCAATCTGCAATGTCTTTAGCACCGAATAACGCCAAGGTATTCGAATCAGCTGGTCGTATATACCGTGCTCAAGGTAAAAATTCCAAGGCAGAACCGCTTTTTGAAAGAGCAATTGCCCTACAAAATCAACCTGTACTTGCCTCTCAAACCCTTGCAAGCCAAAACTCTGGGGCAAGGCCTACAGCGATAACAAATACATCAACAAACAATCCATTTTTACCCCAAACAACCTTAGCTCCTATAGACAATGGGACGCCAAGCCCTTCTTCTGCTCCAATTATCGTTAGGCAAAGCGCCTTTCAAACCTATGACAATATTCAACCACCTCTAGCATATGCGTCGAATAAGCCCGTATTGGTCACTAACAATACTGCCAATGTAGCAGCCCCCAGGATTGCCGACCCCGTCGTTGCTACAACAGCCACCTCGAACGTCCCCGAACCTGTAAAAAATACGGCTTCAAAAGTTGTAATTCCAAGCCCTATAACAAGCTCATCAGTTACACCCCAAGCTTCAACATCAGTTCTGCCTTTTGGAAAGCCCATACCTCCAACTGCCAACAGACCCGATTTATTTGCACCTAGTGCAACCCCAACTTCTGTTCAGATTTCCGGTACACCGGCCCCAGGGATGACCAATTTTCCTTCTGTGAATCTTCCTGTAAGCCAAAATACTGTCATGCAAAACGTGCCTGGAAATTCGAATCAAACTGCATACACACCCCCTAGCATGGCTCAAGAGCTAGATGCCATTAAACGTGATCGCAGCGCGGAAGTATTGCTAGGAGCACAAATTCGTAATAGGAATGGGAGCGCCGGTACAAGCAGTTTGACTGACATTGAAACCCCTTTGGAAATACGTTTTCCGGCAGGGGATGGAAAAATGAATGTGACTGTTACCCCCGTATTTCTAAATTCAGGAAGCATTCCTAATACCAATTACAACCTAACAACTTTTGGAAGCGGATTGCCATCCGGAAGCATCAATACCCAAAATGCTACTGGAGTAGGGGTAGCTGTTGGCTACAAGGTTCAAGGAGTGGCCGTCGATCTTGGCGCAACCCCTATTGGATTTACGTACTCAAACCCGACTGGAGGCGTCAAGCTAGACGGCATGCTGGATGACGCCAATACAATTTACGGTGCTATAAATCTTTCCAGCAGACCAGTAACTGATAGCGTACTCTCATTTGCAGGCACCACCGACAACAGAACAAACCAAACCTGGGGTGGTGTAATGGCAAGCGGAATCCGTGGATTTGCTACCAAGGACCTTGGTGGCTGGGGCGTTCTGGGTAGTGTTGCGTATTACGGTTTAAATGGTCACAACACGCTTTCCAACACAAGAACCGATTTTATGGGTGGAGCTTATGTTGACGTAATTCGCAAGCCTGATTACTTCCTAACCACAGGATTAAATTACACATATGTAACGTACAAAAATAATGAGAATTACTTCACCTATGGACAAGGCGGTTACTTTAGTCCGCAGCAATATAACTCATTCACAATTCCTATTAACTGGTCGCAACGTTCAGACAAGTTAACCTATCAAGTTCGCGGGGCATTGGGTTATCAAAATTCAAACAATAGTTCTGCACCGTATTTCCCAACAAGCAATGCACTTCAAACGGCTAGCGGAAATCAAACTTACGCATCTTCTTCTGGAAGTGGTATCGCTTATGGTTTAGGGGCAGCAGCTGAACAAAGAATAGCTCCTCAGTGGTATCTTGGTGCTAATGCCCAAACCGATAATACAGCTTCAGGTAATGCGTATCATCAATGGGGCGCTGGATTATATTTACGTTACAGCTTCTACCCTGGGATTCAGCCGATGGCGCTTCCCGTTAATATATTTACCTCACCTTATGGCCAGTAATATTGGAAATAACTTAAGTTAGTTTACAGAGATAAAAAATGTCATCAACACTACTTGCCGGCCTTACAGTTCTAATTATTGGTGATAGCCATCTGGCTACACCAAACTATCTCATTAATTCTCTTCATAATGAATTAACTAACCAAGGGGCAGCAGTCCATACCTTTGGGGTCTGCGGATCAATTCCTGGTGATTGGATAGCAGCATCGCCCGGCGGAAAATGCGGTGGGGCTGATCGTGTTGGAAAAGACTCTGCAAAGATGCTAGGCTCCTCTGCAATGACTATACCAATCAAAACTCTGATTGCCAAAGAAAAACCCAATCTAGTGGTAATTGTGATGGGCGACACAATGGCTGGATACAAAACCGGTTTTGCAAAAGCATGGGCTTGGCAACAAACCACCAGCCTTACCAAAGAAATTGCTGGCACCAAAACTGCCTGTGCTTGGGTTGGTCCTGCTTGGGGTGGGCTAGATGGTAAAAACGATTTTAAGAAATCAGAGGCTACGACAAGGTATGTATCGGAATTCTTATCAAAGAATGTTGCGCCATGCAGTTACATTGATTCAACGGCTATGGCCAAGCCAGGAGAATGGGCCACATTAGATGGCCAGCATCTAACCGCCCAAGGGTATAAGTCTTGGGGTGAAGGCATCGCAAAGGCAGTAGACGGATTGCCGATTGTAAAAAAATAAACCTTTAGTTAGATAGTAAATTACTGCAGCACTCAACCTCAATTTTGGTTCAATGGATAATCCAAACACTTCTCTTGATAACCTAGTCTCTATCCAAATAAACTTATAGAAAGATTAAATGAAATTTAAATCGATTTTTCTATTTCTAATGTTTTTGGCCGGTCTTTATAACTACGTTATTGCCGATGAAATTGCGTTGTACCCAACAGGGCCAAGCCAAGATTCTTCATTTGTGCGGTTTGTTAATGGTACTGAATCTGTTCTTGAAATAACTGCCGCAGAGTCAAAAAATAAAATAAAACTGGATTCATCTCGCCCTTCGACAAACTATTATCCCGTAAAAGCTAAATCCAAAATCTCCGGAAAGTTTATATTTTCAGACACCCAAAGCAATATTGATTTAAGCGTAAAGCCTGGGGAATTTGCAACGGTAATCGCACTTCCTGCAACAAATGGAAAAGGACTAAGGCAGGTTATTGTGCGGGAGGAGCCCGATGATTTTAATGCACTAAAAGTATCTCTTTCTCTCTATAACCTGGATTCCACTTGCACCCTCGCAGGGTTGAATGCATCCGGACGCGCCGTATCCCTATTCAAGCAAGTAGCCGTAGGCAAGATGGAGCGAAGATCCATCAATCCAGTAAAGATTTCTGTTGATTTACTTTGCGATGGGAAACTGGTAGCCACACCATTAAATCTTGGTGATTTACAAGCTGGCCAACGCTATAGCATCTTTGTAATGCCATCAAGCAAGGGTTCGCGTATGTTTATCGCCACCGATACGGTTGCACATTAAATCAATCTAAACCAGATCCAATAAGCAACTCAAATGGTATTTGCCTCCCTTGAATTTCTTACGCTGTTTCTGCCTACATTTCTTATCCTCTATGCATTGGTTGGAAAGAAATACCGCAACGCCACTTTATTATTCTGCAGTTGGGTATTCTACGGGTGGTGGAGTCCGTTATTTTTAATCCTTTTTATGCTTCTTGCAGTACTAGGATGGATAGGGGGATTGGCAATTGGGCGCTCTGGAAATGGTGCGGCCCGAGGTTGGATGCTTACTCTTTTCATTGGGATTAATCTAAGCACCCTGTGTTGGTTTAAGTATTCCAATATTGTCGTTGAGACCCTTTCTGGAGTTCTGCTTGCTGGTGGAGCGCTTCCAATTCAGTGGCAAGCGGTGGTTTTACCAATCGGTTTGTCTTTCATAGCATTGCAATCAATCTCGTATCTTATTGATGTGTATCGACGGACGGTCCCGGTAGACCACAGTTTTATTAGTTTTGGCGCCTATCAATCCATGTTCGTCCATTTGATAGCAGGCCCAATAATTCGTTATGACTGGGTCAAAAAAGAATTGATTGAGCGTCCTTTCGATTGGATTCATTTCTCTCTAGGCGCAAGGCGCTTCATGATTGGCATGAGCATGAAAGTATTAATTGCCGATACGCTTGCACCTGTAGTGGATATTGCCTTTTCCCTTCAAAACCCCTCTTTTAGTGATGCTTGGATAGGCTGCCTAGCTTATACGCTCCAGCTATTTTTTGACTTTGCTGGTTATAGCGTAATGGCTATCGGCCTAGGCCTTATGCTCGGCTTTCGATTTCCAGAGAATTTCAACAACCCCTACTTATCCATCAGCATTCAGGACTTCTGGAGACGCTGGCATATCTCACTATCAACCTGGATTCGAGATTATTTATACATTCCGCTTGGCGGGAACAGGGTTAGCCCAGTAAGAACCTATATCAATTTATTGCTAACCATGGCCCTAGCTGGTCTTTGGCACGGCGGAGATAGTTGGAATTTTTTAATTTGGGGTCTTGCACATGGATTTGCATTGTGTTGTGGTCGGCTATGGGGAAGTTACAACTTACCCAAAATTCCAGTTCTTGCCTCAAGAATTTTAACGCTGCTCTTTGTATGCCTTGCATGGACCATCTTTCGCTCGCACACATTCGCGGGTGCATTAAACATGTATGCAGGCCAATTTGGGATGAACCAATTTGGCTTAAGCGAAACCATGATTGTCTTCATTCGCCCAGTACAGTGGATGGCAGGAGCATTGGGGCTGTTTTGCACTATAGCTCCCCTGTTTCAATCATTTATTTCGCGCCACCTCAATTCAACAGTAATTTACATTGCTGACCTATGGCCATTAGCCGGCTTCCTCCTTTCTTTTGCGCTGATTGCTAGCCGTGGCGCAGTTCCATTTTTATATTTTCAGTTCTAATGACTTCGACAGATAATCACACTCCACCGTCCAGAACAATAACTAAATTGGATATGGTTACCAGTCCTATTGCAGGCGCTTGTCTTTTACTTTTTCTCATTGCGGGTCTACTCACAAATGGTTATGCCGTTCTAGTTGATCACCTTAGCCTGATAACGACAACGCCTTCATGGTCTACTTTTATGAATGGTGCGGTGATGCAAAATATCGCCCATTCGTTAGCTGATGCCCCCATGCCAAGTAATGCCGCTAAATTTGAGCGCGGTCTAAGTTGGATAGCAGTTGGGGATCTTGGCGCACGTGTCCGTGAGGGGGATCCCAATTGGTTGTTCTACAACGCCGAATTAGAGCCCAACCCCAATAACAAAGATGATGCAGCGACACGCGCAAATAAAGTTATCGAAATCAACAAAGGGTTATTACACCAAAACATCAAACTTTTAGTAGTCATAGTTCCAGATAAGTCTCGAATAGAACAAAACCATCTGGGGACCCTCCACCGCAGCAAGCTTTTTTCAGATCGGATTGACAATTGGATTCAGTCGATTTCTGCATCTGGAGTCAACACCATTGATCTAACGCCAGACTTTCTTGCATATAAAAGTCAAGGTGGAGATTCGTACTTTCGAACGGACTCGCACTGGAACGAGCAAGGGGCAGAAATCGCTGCATCCGTGATTGCACAAAGAATTAAAGTCTTAAATATTCAACCACAACCCTTACAAGCGAGTGAAATTAACAACCGTAGCCAAGTAGCTCGCCCCGGCGATCTGGTCCGAGTTGCAGGGATTGACTGGCTACCAGAAAAATTACAGCCAACGCCCGAAACGGTCCAATTAAGTTCATTTAAAGTCATTGAGGCGCATTCTCCAAGTTCCCCGAATACAAATCTAAGCGATGACCTTTTTGGGGATGCCAATTTACCTAATATAGTATTGCTGGGCACATCCTTCTCTCGAAATTCAAACTTCCTATCGTTCTTAGAGCATTACCTAGGTGTAAAAGTTGCTAATTTTGCAATGGATGGAGGCGAATTTTATGGCGCTGCCCGCGACTACTTTCATAGCCCCTCATTCAAAGAAACCCCACCAAAACTTATCATTTGGGAGATTCCTGAACGTTCAATCGAATCAAAAATTAGCTACGATAAATTAAAATAATCTTCGGGTTTCGCCAACCCAAATCACTTGATTACCCTGCGAAAAGTTTTTTGGGGATTTACTTCCGGTGGAGCTTCTCCATTCGAGGATGTTTGAGCAATTCCAGAGGCTCCCTTTCCATGCAAGTAGCTTTCCGACCACCCGAGAATGAAATAAAACACCGGCTCCACATTTTCACCAAGATAAACCGTTGCCAAGGAAACAAAAATAGCAATTATGATCCCCATAAGGGTAAATGCAATTGAATTCGATTCAACCGGCTCCGCCATTCCCTTCATATATAAACGCACTACTAACCAACCCATCAAAAGAATAAAAAGGGAAGTAGTGAAAATTCCGCTCATTAAAGAAAGCAGCAGATAGTAGTTGTCAATCGAGGACATACCAGGAACTTTTGGCCAGGTATTTTTTCCCCAGCCGAGCCATGCATGATCTTTGGCAATAGCAGTATATTTTTCAAATAAAACCTGGCGATAAATTGCCGTTTCTTGAGACATCGTCATCACTTGTCCAGGCTTTACATCTGTATAGCTTTTAAATCCTATATACCCAGGTACTCCAATTAAAATAATGCAACTGAATGCCGTAATCATTGCCATTTTTCTTTTTGGACTTCGTCCTGCATTCACAAAAAATGCAGCCAATATTCCTCCCAGCCAAGGCCCGCGTGCCAAGGTCATTACTGAGCCTAATAAAATTGCGCCAGTAATCAGCTTTCCTTTTGAAAGGGGTAGATTGGGGAATTTTTTAAAAGTTGCTTCCCAGTGGCCGCCCCACTCCAACCAACGGCTTAACCGATATGCAATAATCATCATCATGCCAGCCAAAATACAATGTGCGTATGGGCCGGCTATTCTTGCAAACCCATAACGAAAAGTAACTACCCAGCCACCGCCCTGCCCTGGGAAGAAAAATCTTGCAGGCAATTCCATAAACTGGTCGACGCCAAACTTAAATTCGTAGATACTCAAAACGGCAACGATCGACACCATAAAAGCGATTTGCTTTGCCAATTCAACATGCAAACCTTCGCGCTCGATGGTTAGCCTAGCAACCATATATGGCCCAATAATCTTAAATAAAACCCCAAAGGTCCGATTTCTAGCCCCCTCAAAGCCCACCGCCTGAAATTCAGAGACCACCATTAAAAAAGCAATAAAAATTACCAAAAAATCAGCAAACGACGGTTTCCAGAATCGGGCATAGGCTATCAAAGTTGCAATAAAAAGGGGGATCATGATGGCCATCCCCGAATTTGGAGTGCCCATCACATTTGCATGGAAAGCATCCGGTACAAGCATCATTACCGGTATGTAAATCAGTACCGCAACTTTTCCAGGGGGATAGCGAAATAGCGCATGAATACAGGCAATCGTGCCAAGAAAAATGATTAAATTCATAAAATTCTCAAACTGTTTGATCTAGATGTTACATTAAACATTTGGATAATCAAAAGCAGTTAGAAGGGGCATTTAATGAACATTCTTGTGGTTGGTGGAGCCGGCTATATTGGCTCCCATATGACTTACAGACTTAATCAGGAAAACCACTCAGTCGTAGTGCTGGATGACCTTTCTGCAGGTTTCCGCGATGCAGTAAAGGGTGCCAAGCTCATTATAGGCAGCTTAGCAGACCAGGCTTTATTGGAACATATATTTTCCGAGCATCAATTCGATGCCGTCATGCATTTTGCTTCATTCATTCAAGTTGGCGAATCCGTACGCAAGCCGGCCGATTATTACCGAAATAACGTTATTAATACCCTGAACCTGCTAGAAGCGATGGTAACCCATCAGGTAAAAAACTTTGTTTTCTCTTCTACAGCCGCCATATTTGGAAATCCAGAATATTGCCCTATAGACGAAAAACATCGTGCTTGGCCTATTAACCCATATGGTCAAAGCAAATGGATGGTGGAGCAAATTCTTGGAGACTTTGAGCTTGCCTATGGACTGCAATCCGTTTGTCTTCGCTACTTCAATGCAGCGGGAGCGCTCCCTGAAGCAGGATTGGGAGAAAGGCATAATCCAGAAACCCATCTCATTCCGCTAATCCTTCAAGTTGCATCGGGTAGACGAGAGGCCATCTCAGTTTATGGCAGTGATTACGATACCCCTGATGGAACCTGTATCCGAGATTACATTCACATCATGGATTTATGCGACGCCCACCTTTTAGCGATAAACCACCTGATCTCAGGAAAAGGAAGTGCACGCTACAACTTGGGCAATGGGCTAGGTTACTCAGTTCAGGAGGTTATTAAAACAGCGGGCGAAGTCACCGAACGCAATATTAAAGTCCTGCCAGAGGGTCGTCGCCCAGGGGATCCTGCGCGATTGGTTGCTGATTCCAAGCTGGCTAGAGCGGAACTGGGCTGGGAGCCAAAGCGGGCTCAACTTGAACGAATTATTCGTGATGCATGGCTTTGGGAGCAACGCAAATAATCGCAACTGAAATCGTAATAGCAAATGCTATAGTAGTACGCATATCATCCAAGATATTCCTAACTCAATCTTGTAGATAAATTGTAAATTTATGGCCCCCAATATTATCCATTTCATCTATGTTGGTGGAAGAGCGTTCTCCTTTATTCATTTTCTGGCAGTCTATACCGCCTATAAAGTAAACAAACCAGAACAGATTTATTTTCACCATACAGAAGAACCTTCAGGGAAATGGTGGGATATGGCGCGCCCCTTGCTTAAATTAAATCGGGTAGCCCCGGTTAATGAAATCTTTGGCAACCCGGTTATCTACCCCGCGCACAAAGCCGATATTATCCGCCTAGAAATGCTTAGGCAATTTGGTGGGATCTATTTGGATTTGGATATTATTTCAATCAACCCATTTAAACCCCTCCTCAAATACAATTTCGTAATGGGGATTGAGCCGGGAACGGGTTTATGTAACGCAGTAATCATTGCGTCAAAAGATGCCCCTTTCCTAGAGCTTTGGCAAGAAAAATACAAAACCTTCAATAAGGACTTGTGGAATTTTCATTCGGTAATCCTACCGGGAAAAATGGCTAAAGAATTTCCCGAACTAATTTATCTTGCGGATAAGTATAATTTTTTTTACCCGACCCACAACGATCCTGTTTGTGAATATTTATGGGGAAACAAACCAAACATTAAATCACTCGCCATTCGAATGGGTAAAAATCTTGTCATGCTAGTCACTATGTGGTTAAAACGTGATCAAGACCCAATCAAACTAGCGTTTTATGAAACATTTCACGGGCTGCATGGAAAAGAATGGCACTATAGTCGCGCCCAAAAATCCTACTGCATTCATTTATGGGAGGGTTTATGGGGTAAGCCGTATTTAGATCAACTCTCCCCGGAATACCTTCAATCTAATCCATCCAATTTTGCCCGTCTTATGCGAAACATAATTCCAATGGATGAACTGGAAGCAATGGCTAAAGGTCAACCTATAGCGCTTCCTATGTCATAGAGAACTAAATATGCAACCCTTCTTATGCGCTAACAGATAAAATCGATTTTTAACCTCAAGGCTTAATAAATCCAGCCACATACCCAAATGTTAGGAAACCCAAACCTGGCATAAGTTGTTGAACAAAATATCCGACCTCTGCGATCGTACTCATTGGAACGTAAATAATATCGCCTTCTTCCAGTCCAACATTCACACTTTTGCCTTCTGTCATCAAATTATCAAATGGGATCCTCTGGACAGCATCTTTACTTTGACGATAAAGTCCAATCTTATCTGTATTTGCACCCATGAGAGGTCCGCCTGCTTGAGCTAAAGCATCCAAATATGTCATGCCAGGCGTTAATCTATAAGCCCCAGGCCTTGTAACATATCCCATTACATAGACTGTGGTATCCGAAGAATCAGGGATATACACTAAGTCATTTGCTTTTAATCGAATGTTATAAGCTAAATCACCGTTATTGATTAAGCGCTTCAAATCAACCCAAATGACTTTGTCACGCCCACGAAATATTGCACATCGGGTTAAAGTAGCCTGCTTATCCAGAACAGGAAGACTGCCAGACCTGGCTAATACATCAAGCAACATCGGAGGGCGATCAAAAGCTAATGTGCCAGGAGTCAAAACGCGCCCAAGCACTGTTACCCTATTCGACTTATATTCTTCTACATCTATGTCAACAATAGGCTTTTTATAATATCGATCCAAATTATGGCTAATATTTTTAGCTGCTTCTTCGCGCGTCATGGTTGCGATGTTTTGCGAGCCTATTAAGGGAATGCTAACGTGTCCATCAGGCCCAACAATATGCCTACCGCTTAATTCAGGGCGATTCCAAACGGTTACATTGATCTTATCGCCTTCACCAAGGCGATAAATAATATCGGTCTCATTTTCAAACTTGGTCAGTTCATCTATATCAGCAAAGGTAACTTTATCCTTTACCGGAACCTTAAAGACTTCGGTATTACGAGGGTCAACCGGTGGTTGCGGCGCAATTCCACAAGACGATAGTATTGCAATCGCAACAATAAAAGATACAAATCGAGTTAACGCTTTTGCCGCCAAAATAACTTTCCTAAAAATTTTCCGCGCAAATCTTTCAAATTCACTCTCTCCGCAGGAGTCAAAATATAACTCCAGCAAACCAAAAGATAGGTAAAAGTATATAGCATCCCTACAACACCCAAAATAGCCAGAGTACTCCAACGCCCTAGAGTGGACGGGATACTTAATTCCCATAAAAGCCTAAATAAGCCTCCCAATAAAAAGGCAAATAAACCGGGAATAATTGCATCATGTAGCAAATACCTCATAGGAACATGAAGAATTCGCTGATTAACCAAAATATACATTGATGACGCCATAGCACTTCCAATCGCCAAACCCCAAGCCAAGCCTTCGAGGTTAGTGGGCATTAAAAAAAGCATGGCACTGACCCAAATTAAGAGCATTGCTACTCGTAAGCCATGGTAAACAAATTCATTTTCGACTTTGCCCATTGCCCGCAATATAGAAGAACCAGGTCCGGTAATGATGTGCAAATAAGACCAAAGAGCAGTCAAGGTCATAATCAACGTTAGGCCATTTAGTTCCCCCATCTTTGTGCCAAGCCAAGCCATTCCTATTGGAGCCGAAAACGCCGCAATAAAGCCAAGGGGAATGGCTGCAATTAAACCCGTAGACCGCGTCGATTGTCGATAAAGAGAGCGAATTGCCTCCATATCGTCTTGGGCAGCGTGACGAGAGCCGGTGGCCATGGTGACATTGCTTATTGCCGAAGGGATAGCCAAAGCAGAAACGGGTAATTTAGTGGATAAATCAAACAAGGCCATACCACTAGGCCCAAGAAAATATCCAGACAAAATGCGATCGAGTGAAAAAAGTACGGTTGCGCAAAATGCACTTGCTTGAACTATTGCGCCAAAACCATAAAAATGGCGCAACATTTTCTTATCAAAATACCGAAACCGAACCTTTAAACCGGGTAAAAAATGATGAGCAAGATACATAAATGACAATAGCGACATTACGTATCGCAAGACAAACGCTATAAGGAGAGAATAAACACCGAACCCAAGATAAAGGCAAATAAAAATCAAGGTCGGCTCTAAAATGTATCCAACAATTGCTACCGATTGCTCCTCTTTTATGCGTTGAAGGCCATGCAGTAAGTAACAGTAGGCCCCAAGCGTTAAATCCAATAAAAACATACTCATCGTTCCAAGAATTAGAATTCCAGCCTTTTCACGATAAAGCACATCAATTTTTAGAAATTCAAGGATAGAGGGCAATAAAGCCCATACAACTAGGATTATTACCAATGCCATGCACGTAAGCATTGTTACGCCGGTACTTAATAGACGATTAATGCCATCAATATTGTCTTCGGCATGATAGCGTGCAGTAAAACGAACATACACACTAGAAAATCCTACATCGGTTAATCCAACATACATAATCAAGATAAAACAAGCTGTCCAAAGCCCATATTCAGATAAAGAAATATATGACAATACAAGCGGAGGAATGCACAAACGCGTAACCAGATAGAAAGCTTTTGCAATCATTGCAATGCTTGCATTTCCTGCCGGATCGGAATGAAGTGTGGGTGATTTCTTGCTAGAACTCATAATCTCAATTTTTCGATACAACGTATGTTACAAAATTTGCAACACTGTAAATAAAGTGATTTATAAAATTTTCATAATGGGAGTATTTAGACTCAATCTATAAAAATACTTAATTAACCCAAAAAAATTATTTCGTAGTTTTTTCTAGAGTAATCAAACTATACGGCTGGACGGTAAAACCAATTTGTCCTTTTTGACAGGCGACCAATTGATCAACAACGCTAACTTGAGGCTGCTGTTCATTATTGCGCATTGGATCAGACCCATCCAGTAATTTTAAAGTATAGGACTCTCCTGATGCGCAACCCAAATCCAATTTGACTGGAACAGCTACCGAGTTAGCAGAAACCAAGGCAATTGATTTGCCGTTGTCAAAAGCCAAGCTGGTCATCAGAGTGCAGAATTTACCCGAACAATCAGTTAAACGGGGTTTTCCAGCAACAATTCGATTCAGCATGGCTAAAGCCAAACCGGTTGGCCTCAATCGGTTTGGAACGCTTAAATCCCTTGTTACACCCCATATTCGAACCAAATCCTTTGAATCCCCAAAAAAGCTATCAAGACCAGAAAATGAATAAACAGCCTGCTCCCTAATGCCAACTAGACTTGCTTGCATCAAGCGTCGCGCTAACGCGGCTCCGCTTGCCCCACTTGTAACAACGATATTTCGTAATTCGCTATTTGATGTTCCTAAGGTGGTATGAAAATTTACCTCATAAACAGAAAGGCTTTTTCCCTGACTTTTGGCTACGGCCTCCTCTTGACCCAACAAAACATCATCGTCGGCAAATGAAAGCTTGATCGCATCCGCAATTGAAGTGCCAGCGTCTAATTTATACATAAAGTATGGACCAATGGCCAAACGATCCGATTGCTTACTGTAGACACCTGTTAGCTTGACATTATCGGCCCAAGCAAATAAAGCTCCCAAAACCATTTTTAGGCGTTTATCGTTTCCAGACCCGTCGCGGAGCAACTTAAAACCTCTATCAGATACCTGCCCTAATGTAATTGGATCCGGTATGCTGCCAGGACGGAATATGGTATTCCAGTTTTCATTTCCAAACTCCACCATAACGTCAGTAAATCCATACTCATCGGCAGCTTGATGAAGATAAGATCCAAATTTAGTCCATTCTTCATCTGAAAGCGTACTAGGCGCAACAATCCATGGCTGAGCATTAATCGCTTTACATAGAGCAAAAAAATCACTCAACCCATACTGTATCTGATACTCATTGCCCGGCCTGTATCTAGTTGGCTTGTGTGCAAATGAATCCGATACCCGATTTGTGAAGGTATCTCCAAGTTGCCCCTGCCAATCACGCAAAAACCCCGGATGCAGAGTTTTCAACGTTTCAACAACTGCATTTCGAAATCCCCCAGGACCAGGGCTAGACTCGCCCAAATACACGTCATCTATCAATACCTCGTCATTACTCGCTAACATTGCAAGAGTTAATACTCCTGGAGGTCCAGCATCATTAGCAGCAAATTCAAATTCGTAATATTTCCAACTGGAATCTGGTGTAATTTCAGCATTAAAAAATGGCATACTTTGCTGTCTACCGAAATACAGCTTTAAACTTGCTGTTTTTCCCGCCTGTTTAGCCCAAAATGCCAGTTTCCATTTACCGTTTACCAATAAAAGCTTACCGGCTCGATCACTGATTGCATCAAAATATTGAATGATTTCGGTTGTTTGGGAAGGTATTGCCAGCAAACGAACGGATTTTTGGCCAGAACTACCAGGCGGAATATCTTTACTAACGCTAATTCGCCCTCCACTCTTCCACCAATTTGGCGCGATGGCGGGATCCACCTCTCCCGATACAGCAACCACATCCCCTTTCCCCAACCCTAAAACTGTTGTATCAGTAAAAAATTGATCGGGACCATTTTCTGAGATTCTTGCTGAATCGAGGATCTTGCCCTGTCGTCCAGCCAATACTCCACTTCGGATATCAAAACTTCCTCCCGCCCAAAATCCCTTGGTGCGCGCAAGCCAATTTGTATCATCAGTAAATGATCGTGGGCCAACTTGGTCAACGATGACAATCGCACGATCAAGAATGCTTTCAAAGCCCGGATTGGCGACGATATTAGAACGCAATTGCTCGGCACCATAAGTGCCAGTACCCCCAAGATTTAACCCGTATCGAGGCAACTCTACCCCCAATGAAGTGGGTAGCACTTTTATAATCACTCCAGAGTCGCTGCTAGAGCAAGCTGAGGTTAAGAATATAGAAGTAAAACAAATGCATATTAAAATTCTAAGAGAATTGGGATATTTCATATCAATATAATCATCCCTTTAATTTTAGCCCAACAATAACCTGATGTTTATACACATAAACATGCAGAGAGTATTGCTAGAAAATATTTCATTTTAAAATTCGCCTCCCAATATTTTTTAGTCCTCGAAATAGGCTTGCTAGCTGAATAAACCCGCCCGTTTTGTCGTACCATTTATTAGGAAAAATATCGCTTCGCGAACTGCGTTGCCCCCCAAGAGATGGCACAGAAATTAAAGTGCGCACTTCGGGGTGGTGCGTACGAAATAAAGAATATGCGCCATCAACATGCATAGGCCCGCCGAATGGGTCTCCAGGTTGCCTATTAAGACAGGATTCCAAGTAATCTCGAAGTGGTCTCATTACAGGGCGGTTTAAAGCATAAAAGTGAGTTGTTGCAAGGGGTTTGTTAGTCAATTCCCAAACGGGGGGAAGATTGTTATCAAGCATCGGTTCAACGTGCCCAATATAAGCAAAATCCCATTGACCGTTTTGCAGCACTAAACACATTTCCGATTGGGTCTCTGAAAAGCGGCCATCAATACTTAAATCATCTTCCATCACCAAAACATTATCAAGATCATCTTTAATCGCATCGTTCAATATTCCAAGATGACTTAAAAAACAGCCCCTAGCACCAACACTTGGAAATAAACCGGCATCGTCTGGCCTAACAGCATTAAAGTAACGAATTTTATTTGCATCTACACTCAACCCATTTCTAGCAAGTTCTATCTCCATCTCTCGCCGCCGATCAGATCGATCAGGCAAATTAACAATATAAACACGAGTAAATTGATCGATTAATTTCATAGTAAACGAAGTAAATTAAATGCAGAAGACATGTTATCGGGACCCAGACGATGAATTAGCTCCGCCATTTAAATTGGGGGGCGGTTTCAAATATGGGTTTACCCCCTTGCCATCTACACCATCTGATTTGGAAGGTAAGGCAGAGGGGTCTATATAGGAAAATCCGATTGGACTTGCTCCATTATCGGTTGTTACATTTGGCGCTATATTATTAACTGAGGTATTTCCGTCTCCTGAAATTTGAGGATTGCCACCAGCCAACCCTCCGTCAGAGGAGGAACTTACTGTAGGAGTTTTCTTAGGAGCATCTCCTAAGAAATTAACCCAAAATCCAGGGTACCGTATTAAAAAATAACCGCCAGCAATAATTATGATTGCCAACGGAAGGAAAATTTTCCAGTGCTTCCGAAAACTAGAAATCCGTATTTTTAAAATCTGATTCCTTACTCTTAAGAAATTTGCCTTTACAGTTTCTGGCTGTAAATTATTTACAGCCACTTCATGAAGTTTTAACCTTAAATCATTAATAGAGGCCAGAGTTTTTTCCTTACGCACTGCAAGTTTTGGATTGTTTTTCCAGAAATCCACTAAAGTTGTTTTGAATCGCAATACCCATGGAGCATGCTGAAAGTAATCAAATATCTTCTGAATTTGATCAGCAGTAGCGGGATGTTTCATTTGAAACTGAATCCAAGCCGCCTGTAAATTAAGTTCCAAAGCGGATACTTGAAAATAATCGCGCGTATTTTGGCCGCTTACTTGCTCCAACATTGCGCTTTGCAAATACCCACCCCCTTCAAACGGACGAATGCGATTTACAATTAGTCCAATAACCGATGGATCAACTTTCTCCAATAATCGTTTTGCCCTCTGTAACTCCCCGGAAGTCACTCCGTTAGCTTCTACAACCACAACCAAATGCTCTAAATTTCGAGCCATAATTTCGGCATCTGCTGAAATTAGAATTGCAGGTAAATCTACTAATACAAAACTGAAGTTTTTCGCTAATGCTCTGGTTACCTCACCAATTCGCCCTAAATTATCTAGATACCTATTATTGTCTAAGCCTCCAAGACCAATTCTCGCAGGCAAATCTGCATTTGCAGGGCTTATACAACTGAAGTAGTCTATGCCTCCATTCAGGCAATCAATAAGACCAGGTCCTGCACCATCAAACCGAGCGTCCTTATTAAAAGCATTTGCATCAATAGACAAAGTCGGGTATCCCATTGCGGTTAATACCTTAGCAAGGTCAAGCACCATTCCTGAAACACCGGCCCCTGGTTTGACGCTAGAAAAAGCAAATACCTGCGTCCCATGTTCTTTCTGTTCAAATAACATGCTACCCGCAATTCGACGCAAAAGATCCTCTCCAAATATAGCCGTTGACTCGTTTGTTCGCTCCACTAACCAGCCCATTGCCCGAATGCCCATTATCTTTTCAGCATCATTAACGGTATGAATTCTTCGATCCAGTAGGTCTATCGCAATCGGTGTAACAAACATCGCTCCCAAAGCTACCAATAGCAGCAACATGAATATTTTTTTCTTACCAGGTCCAAACGGTTTTTCGGGAGGCAATGCCGGGGAAGTCATTCGAACAAAACCGAAAGAATTTTGTTCAGCCTCAATCGTATTTATTCGTTCGCGAATCGCATCTAACTCTTTGCGTTGTTGATCAATCTTGTAGGTTAAATTAACAGCTTGATTATAGGAATTTGCAAAACTAATCCCACTTTTTTCTAATTCGCTTACTTCTTTAGTTAATGCTGTTTCTACAGCAATCGTTTCATCAAGTCCGGCTTTTTTTCTAGCTAGATAACTTAAGGCAATTTCCTTTTTGACTTTGGCAGTCTGCGTATCCAACTCAACGTCCAGGGATTTTAGCTCTTGGTTTAATTCAGAATAGGCGGGATGACTCGGCTGCAATCCAAAAAGTAGCCCCAGTAATTCCGCTCGACGTTTATAAATGTTTGCCTTTAGCTTATCCAATCCAGGATCCATAGAAACGGTTTCTTGAATCGATTTCGTTCTTAAATTTGTATCGCCGTTCATTTCAAAAGCCTTCACCTCAGCTTCTGATTCGAACCTCTTCGTCTTGGCATCTGCTAGGGTATCCCTTAAATTGGCCAGCAATTTGTCATACGGGTTATCCTCCTTACCCGTAAAAGAAGCAATCCCCAATTGAAGTGCAATTGCCGTTCGTTGATCAGTAAGTTCCTGAACGGATTTATAGATTTCACTATCCCTTTTTTCGAGATTTTTGATACGCTCATCTGCTCCAAATACCCTTTCTTGGCGCATCCGCTGAATGTAGGTATTTGCTATTGCATTGACTAGCAAATCAAGATTATTCTGATTTGGCGATTGGAGCTCAATTTCCATCAAATAGGTGTCGGGAATTACTCGCACTTTCAATTCATCGCGCAAATTGTCGACCGCAGACCGCTCAGTTTGCCCAGCGGATTTCCAGTAGCTTGCTTTATCTCCAAGAGAAATCAAAGCATCGCGCACAATATCGTATCGGTTTACGGAGCTGACTTGATTTTGAAGAAATTCACGGTATTGAGTATTCGAATCTAGCGAGATTTCGCCTTCATCGCGCAAGTTCTTCATATATTTTGGGGCAACTTCAACAGAAGCTACCGCAGAATAATAAATTTTCCCCTTAATAAAAACAAAAGGGGTACCAAGAATTACTGTTATAACAAAGACAATGAACGCAATTCTGGCATGGTTACGGAAGCTAACCAGCGGCTTAATGCCACGACCGGGAAGACTTGCGAAATCAACTTGAGCCAAAAATTATTTCTCAGGATTTGTAGAAGAAACCTCAAGGCTTTGAGCCATCACCAATAATTGATCTTCATTGCGTAGACCGATGGACGAACGAGCGTCTGAAAAAATCCAATCTGTATCAGTATGCTGGCTATTAAGCACTGTTCCTTCCGGATCAAAACAGAAGTTTGGCCCCACCACTTTACGTTGAAATGAAGCAAAACCACTAAGCCTTGTGTGATCCAAGATAATCGAAGAGTCAATAAAAGCACCAGCTTCAATATGAACATTCGCGCCAATCACAATAGGGCCAACCAGTTCACAACCATCTTCGATGCAGACGCTTCCACCAATAAATGTTGGGCCAGAAATTTTGATCCGACTAAAATTGGCTCGTACATTCAACCCAACCCATAGGTTTGGCGCAATACGCTTACCGGGTAAACCATAAGGGGGGGCCTCCCCTCGCATCGTCTGCATAACTACCCTGTAGTAATCGCTCAATCGACCTATATCAAACCAAGAAAAAGGCAGCTCAATGCCATAAATGGCTTCCCCAGCAGCAGCCAATGCAGGAAGCAACTCGCCACCTATGTCATAGACCGCATCTTTTGGGATCCAATCAAATATTCTAGGTGAAAAGATGTAAATCCCCGTATTGGCCATATCACTTAATTCGGTACCCTCTGATGGCTTTTCCTGGAACTGGAGAATTCGACCTGCTTCATCAGTCACGGCAACGCCGTAATTGACCAACTCCCTAACCGGCACCTTCTTAAGCGCTACTGTTGCAATTGCTTTCTTGGATCTATGAAATGCCAACAACTCCGTTAAATCAAGATCGACTACTGCATCACCACAAACAACAACAAAGTCGTCATCAAAAAAACCGGAGTGAGACTGAATTTTCTGTATCGCCCCAGCTGAACCCACAGGACGATCGAATAAAACACCATCTTCAATCAGACCTTCGAAAGAGTAGGCCATACTCACGCCATAACTATGTCCATCACGAAAGTAATCCTCGATTTGCGGAGCAAGATAACTGGTATTGACCATAATCTCATTAAAATTATGATCCCGCAGATGATCAACTAGCATCTCCATTACGGGTTTATGCACAATGGGAATCATAGGCTTAGGTAAGGCCTCTGTTAAAGGACGAACCCTTGTACCACGACCAGCGGCCAAAATCATCGCTTTCATTGCCTTTGGCTCCTTTGCAAAGAGATAGATAGATTTATCACTTCTGTTCTCTCATACTGCCGCCTTGATTATAACGAACCAATAGCCTCTTCTCGAGTGTTATAGATGGAAAAAATGCGATGCATTCTAACCAACTCAAAAAGTGCAATTACCGATTTGTTCATATTAACTAGCTTAAGTTGACCATGTTTTTTGTTCATCGCATGAAGACAGGATAACAAGGCACCTAGTCCAGAGCTGTCTACAAATTTTAATGAGCCCATATCCAAAATAACCAACTCGTTACTATTAATATGCGGCAGGATCTGCTCTTTAAACTCTTTCGCATTTCCAGCATCCAAATTTTCACTATCTATGTGAACAAAGATTCCAGGTGTTTGGCTTAAAACTTCTATTGTGAGTTTCATGAAAAGTCCTTACTGATTCAAATTATCAAATTTTGAAGATGATGTATCTTTAATGCCAGTTCGATTGCCGCCAAAAACTAAACCAAAAAAATCAACGCATACCCTCAAAAAATAGCGCATAAACACCCCATCTTGAAGGGCTCCACTAGCTGCTATGCTATCACAAGCGAACCTCTCTTCATTATAGTTTGGTGTTTCAACAGACAGCAATTGGGATTCACTAATTAAGCCGCATTTATGTTTAAAATAAATCTCCTGCCAATGCTCAGGAAGGGCGCTGGCGTCTAAAAAGGTTCGCAATTCGGGCCCGCAAAAATTTAAACGGCCTAGGCGAACCTCCCTTAATCCGGGCCAAAAAGTAAATACAAAATGCGAAATCCATGCACCAGGCGTTTGATTCCGAATTCCAGCCATCGTATTAGCTGCATTAACCTGTACTCTTCCTAAGGTTTCACCGTCTGCAGTTGGAAAAGCAATATCCATTTCGCGCTCATTTGGCAAAATTACCCTGAAAACCTTTAGAGTAAGCCAGGATAGTAAAAATAACGGGAAAAGCATGCTTCGTATTACCCAAAACCTCAACGGGGAGAATGCAGGCCTATCCATCTGGGCCGGCTTAGTAATTGAAGTTAAAAGCCAATGATCAATACGGCTAACTAAAACATCGTTTGAGATGCTTGACAGCCTGCCGGAAGCTGCAATCGCCGAGCTTAAACTAAGCTGCGGACCAAGATAGGTATCCGGCAAAACAACGCTGTTAACCACAACACTGCCTTCATCTACCACCGCGCCATCACATAATATGGCATTTGGTCCGAGCTCTGCTCCAGCTTCTACACGTGCCTGAAGCCCAATATAAGCAGGTCCCGAAATTTTTACACTTGGATGAACAACTGCGCTACGACTAATGATTATCTGTTGATCTGAAATTTCAACACGTTTTTTTAATACCTCAATACTGCTTAGTAGGTACTCCGCATCCGTCGTTACATTTAATGGTCTAGAAACAATCACCTTGTTCAAATTTGAATTTGAAAGAACCTCATTTTCTAATTCAATAAAAGTGGTAATTCCAAATAACGAATTTAAATAAGCCCCTTTGAAGAAACCCCAACCAACCCATGAAAGCTTAAGATCATTTTGCCAACAATAAGCGCTATCCTTTTCAATACAAAAATCCTCACCAGCGGCCCCCTTGGAAAACTCAGGAAGCCGATCTGGACAAGCTACCCAATAACCCTTATCAGCACTTAAAGTGAGGCGCTTTAGGTTGGTGGCTAGATCAAAATCAGGATGTCGAAAATGGTATGAAATATCAACCCCCCAGCGTGATCCATGCCCAAGAAACTCTTTAATTGGCACAGGATCCTCGCCAAGGAACAGATGAAATTCTTTACAACCCAAATTTACCAACCCCTCAATAGCCATTTGGAGGGCCGGCTTATTAATTAAGGGCAGTAAGATTCGTGGACCACTTAAGCGAGGCAGGCCAGGCAAATCCTCCCACCAGTCAGTTATCAAAATGGCTACGTTATCTTGTGCTTGTTTCATCTTAGCCTTTAAATGCACCTGAAAAAAGCTTCGAATAAATTATACGAGCTAGAAATGTCCAGTTCCCGATTAAATAGCGCCCCCCCAATCGTTTGGGCTCTTGAATTAATCGAAACAACCATTCCAAGCCACTTTTCCGCATCCAATATGGTGCACGCGGGATGTTGCCTGAATAATAATCAAATAGCCCTCCCACTCCAATTGCAATGACTGATCCAGTGCTTTGCATATACCTGTTAATCCAAGCTTCTTGTTGAGGAGCTCCCATAGCTACTAAAAGGACGTCGGCATGTGAATCATGAATTTTAGCTACGACAGACTCAGCTTCACCTTTAGCAAAATATCCATGCTGAGATCCAGCTATGACAATTCCCGGAAACTGGTCTATTGCCCATTTTGCAACAGCATCCGCTACACCGGGTTTAGCTCCAAGCAAATAGAGACTGCCCCCTTGTTTTGCTAAATTCTTACACAACAAAGGGAAAAGATCCGTACCATTTACATTACTGCGTACAGGTTGATTTAGAATGATCCCGGCAATTTTCATACCAATGCCGTCAATAAAGACCCAGTCCATTTGATCGAGGTCCTTTTTATAATCATTGTTTTTTGCAGCTATATTCACACAATCGGCATTTACAAACGTGATACGACATCTCGTCTTCGAGACTAAAGCGGCATCAATCGCACTTAATACGTCATCCATACTCAAATTTGCCAGCCGAATTCCATAAATTAACACTGAGGCTGGAAAGCTATTTGTTTTACTCAATATGCCCCTCGCCCCACAATGACGGCTGGAACCGTTTTAATCAGTAAGCTCAAATCAGTCAAAATTCCCTGTTGCTCAATATAATCAACATCCATTTGACATTGCTGAGCAAAAGGAATCTCTGAGCGTCCAGAAATTTGCCAAATACAAGTTAGTCCTGGGGTAATGTCAAGACGGCGGCGCTCCTCTAGGC
>CAIKFU010000134.1 GCA_903826775.1 uncultured beta proteobacterium
ATGTATGCGTTTTTATTTTCCGGTAGCTGCGCCTTGTTGGCATGCATTTTGATGGCCACTTGGGTATTTCGGGTGCAGGCCCCGCAGGACCCTGTTTATTAGACTGGGAGTCGATTTTTTAGAAAAGGTAAGTCAACATGTCTGCTGTTCGCAATATCCGTATGTTAACCCGTTACAACCGGTGGGCAAACACGATGTTGGTGGAAGCCATCACCAAATTGCCAGCCGAAGAGTTCACCAAAAAACGTGCTGCGGCTTTTGGAGGAATGGGTTTTGCGTTAGCCCATGTCGATATTGTCGACCGTATCTGGCAAGGCCATTTATTGGGTACGGATCATGGGTTTAAAACCCGAAGAGCCGAAACGCACGATTCCTTGGAAATTCTGGCAATGAAATTGCGTGACATGGATGACTGGTATATCGCTTATGCCGATGCCATGAATGAAGGCTTGCTGAATGAAGCAATCGAATTCCAATTTGTTGATGGCGGTAGTGGAGTGATGACCAGAGGGGATGTGTTGATTCATGTTTGCAACCACAAAACCTTTCATCGCGGACACGTGGGCGATATGTTCTATCAATCCGGATTTCAACCGCCTTCAATCGATTTGCCCGTATTTATCCGAGACGCCTTTAATGAATCCGCATTGGGGTAGAGGATCTCTTATGGGTTGTTGGACGGGTCGATTCGAACGGCAATCGCGGTTACCTAAAATCCCAACGTGGGATAAGATGGGCGGTACGTATATCGACTCTTCCCGCCAAAGAACTTGTTTATTTTACTTGCAGAGCTTGCCCCATTTATGAAAATAGAAACCATCGAACAGCTTCGTAGCCTGTATTCGGCACCCGGGCAAAGGGCCAGATTGAAAAACATCGGGAGAATAGACGAGCATATTGGAAAATTCATTTCCCTGTCTCCGTTGGTGGTGGTTTCTAGCGGAAATGATCAAAGTCAATTGGATGCATCCCCTCGAGGCGGTAAACCCGGTTTTGTGAAAATGGTGGATTCGCATACGCTATTGATACCGGATGCCATAGGCAACAACCGACTCGATACGCTTGAGAACATCCTTTCAACATCCCAAGTCGGTTTACTCTTTTTCATACCGGGCGTAGATGAGATGGTGAGGGTGAATGGTCGGGCGCACTTATCAAACGACGGCGATGCATTGAAGTATTTTTCTAAGCTAGAGAGGCAGCCCAAATTGGTCATACACGTTGAGGTTGAGGATGCCTATCTTCATTGCGCAAAGGCCTTAATGCGTTCAAAGCTATGGCATTTAGAATCCCAGATCGACAGAAGTTCCTTGCCGACGATGGGTGAAATATTAAAAGTGCATACAAACCATGACGGGCACATGGAATCGCAGGAAGAAATGCTACAGCGCTACTCTTCCCAGATATAAGCAGCTTACGGTTATCAATCATTTATTCTCTGTTATAGGACGCATTGCTTGAAAGTGAATTCCGAAGGGGTGTCTTCATCTCGGGTATTTTTACCGGCAGGTCAAACCTACTTGAACCTACTGGATTTTTTTGTGGTCAATTTCCCCCATGTCGATGCAGATGAATGGTCTGCTCGCTTTAACGAGGGTTTGGTGATGGATTCCACTGGTCAGTCGGTTGCAGCGAGCGACGACTACCAACCCAATACCCACTTGATCTATTTCAGGCGCTTAGCGCGTGAACCCGATATTCCTTTTCAAGAACACATTCTGTATCAGGATGAGCACATTCTGGTTGCGGATAAACCCCATTTTTTGCCGGTAACGCCTAGTGGACTCTATTTGCATCAAACCTTGCTCAACCGATTAAAGCGAAGGACAGGGATACAGTTATTAAGCCCCATTCATCGCATTGATCGCGATACTGCTGGGTTGGTTGTGTTTTCGGTGCAACCTCAGGAAAGATCTTTGTATCAGAATCTGTTTCGGGATCGAGCGGTGACAAAAACCTATGAAGCGGTAGCGCCGTATTCAGAGGTCTTGTCCGCCAGATTACCGCTGACCTATCGCAGCCGTTTGGAGGAGTCGGAGCACTTTTTGCAGATGAGGGAAGTGGGTGGAGTGCCAAACACGGATACCCGCATCGAGATGATTGCGGTGATGAAACCTTGGGCAAAATACCGCTTAATTCCAGGTAGCGGTAAGAAGCACCAATTGCGTTGCCATCTAAATGCTTTGGGCGTGCCCATCAAACATGATCAGATATACCCAATCTTGACGCCTTATCAGGAGTACGATTTGGATTTTTCAAAACCATTGCAACTGTTAGCAAAAGCAATCCAATTCAAAGATCCGGTCACGAATGAAGATCGGTCATTTAGTAGTGAAAGGGAAATTAACTAGCATTTAAACCCAAACATTCAGCTCAATTGCAGGGAATTATCAATTGACAGGTATTCGGGATTGCTAGCAAATACCCCAGTGGGGAATCTGGAAATTCGATAGGCAAAGGTTGGGCAATCACTGTCTTGATATGAAAATTTTGACGTCCGAAAGGGTTTGGTGGTTGCATTGAGTTTTTATATTAAAATCTTTGGATCATGAACTTCCGTACCCGTAAACTCATCCATTGGATTGCTGCAACAGCAATCGCGTTGAGTGCGCTTTCCCCGTCACTTTCTCAGGCAGTATCGCTGGCAAATAGCGGTCACGGATTCGCAATGGAGATTTGTTCTGCGGATGGTGGGAAGATGCAGATTCATATTCAGTACGACGAGCAGGCAGATCAATTCAAGTCCATGCAGCCGTGCCCATACTGTGTGGCCCATTCCAGCATCATCCCAACTTTCAATACGAATCTACAGTTTCAGGTACCGCAAACTTTTGCGATGCTTCCCCAACTTTTTTATCAATCCCCCAAACCCCTTGTAGTTTGGGTTAAGCCGCCTTCTGCGGCACCGCCTACACAAGCCTAAGAAATTCATTAGGGCATAGCACTTGCTATGCATTGGCAACGATGTTGCCGCAATCTTGTTGGGGAATTCATGTTTTTACCGGATCGATTGTCACGTGCTTTGGTGCGCGTTTATTTTGGCGTAGCTTTGGGTATCGGCATATCCGTTGTCTACATTGCATTTTTAGTTTCTTTTGTGCCTGCATCAAGCACGCCGATGGGGTTGATTCCGATTGATGCGCATGCCCCAGATTTGGCAGAAAAATAATGCGCATCCCTTTTCAGGTAAAGACCACTTGTTCCATTGGATTGTTGTTTTCCGCTGCGCAAGTGGGCGCTCAAATTGCTCCACCGCCGGATTACAACCAAAAAATTGGGGATGTGGTTGTCAGCGCCAGTCGCGCCGGTACGGAATTGCGTGAAATGACGCAAAACACGTCTATTTTGACAAAAGAAGATTTGGAACAAGCGCCAGAGCAAACGATTGATCAGGTATTAAAAAATCAATCCAGCGTTTTTATTAATGACCAGCCGTATTACGAAAAGGATCCCACCGCACAAAGCCTCAATGTACGCGGCTTGGGAAATGCCAGAACCCTGGTATTGATTGACGGCGTTCCGGCAAACGATGCGATGTATGGAACGGTGCAGTGGAATTTGGTGCCCATGTCGGCCATTCAGGATGTCGAGTTTATCCGGGGTGGCGTATCCAATTTGTACGGCAACATGGGCATGGGCGGTGTAGTCAATATCACCACCAAGCCCATTGATGACAACAAAGGGGAGATTTCGGGGAGTTACGGTACCAATGCAACGGGGAATGTGGCGGTATCCAAGGAAATTGCCATCAATGAGGTATTGAAGTTAAGGGCGTCTGCCGATTACTTTAGTACCGAGGGGTATGTCAATCAGCCGACCATCTCTCCAGCAACGGTATACCCAGCCAAAAATAGCGCCGGTCAAGCCGCGCCCTTATTGCCAGGGATGGGACCGGAGAGCGCGTCAAGTGCCAATTATCGATTGCAAGGGTCGTTGAAAATTAGCGCCGATACGGATGCCTTTTTCAATATGGGTTCGCATTCGATGCAAAATTTGCCCACTGGCGGCTACAACTTTGCCGTCAAATCGACTCAGGAATCCACGATTTCTGCAGGATCGACTACTCGTTTGAGTTCCGCCCAAAAAGTGCAGGTGAATGCCTATTATGAGAACACGACGTTATGGCAGCAAAACGTCACCAACAGTCCGCCGGCAGCCCCATTCATCAGCGCAAACTACAACGATCCGTACACCACAGCCGGATTGTCTGCCCAATACACGCACGATTTAAAAGAGCAATGGATTGATCAATTGATTGTGAGCGTGGATGGCAGGCAAGTTGCTGCATCAAACTTGACCAATACGTTTAGTAGTGCGACTAACTATACAAAGGGCATTTTATCTTCATCCGATTACGCGAAAGGTCAGCAGGAATTTTATGGGCTGCTTGGCCAGATTAAATCCAAGTCGCAGTTTATTCCGTTGGAGGCAACCTTATCCGCTCGAGTGGATCAATGGCAAAGTCAGATCCCGACCTATTGGATTGCTGGCGCCAATGGCGTGCCGGGTTACACCAATGTTCCGAATCAGGTGGTGAATAAATTTAGTCCAAATTTGGGCCTCCTTTACCAAGCAACGAAAGAGTTGGATTTTCGCGCAGCCGCCTATCAGGGATTTCATGCACCAGGCCTAAACAATATGATTAGAACCTTTGGTAGCTCTACCAGTGTTAGCTTGTCCAATCCATTGCTAACCCCAGAAAATATGACCGGTTTTGAGGCCGGAGCCGATTACCGTTGGAAGGCGGGGTTTGTTCAAATTACGGGATTTAGTTCTGCCGTGAAAAACGCCGTGTATGCCCCGACAGTTACCCAGGCTCAGGCGCAAGCGGCAGGGTGCCCCGCATCGGTTTGTACGGGTGGTGGTCAATCAGTAACCTTGTATGGCAACAACCAAAATTTGCAAAGCCAGGGTTTGGAGTTCCAGTCGCACTACGATTTCAATTCCAAATTGGCGATGGATGCCACCTATACGCATACCAATGCCGTATTGACTTGGATTGGATCTGGGGTGAGCGCCGCATTAAATCCGATTGGATCCCAAGTGGGTGGCGTGCCGCAAAACATGGGTACTGCCGGTTTGACGTATTACCCCATCCCTAAAACCAGTTTGACAACCACGGTGCGCTATGTGGGAAATTCCTGGATGGATGGCGCCCACACCTTGCCCGTTCCCGCCTATGCAGTGATTGGGTTAAGGGCGAATTACCAGTGGACGCCTTCAACCACCCTGTATGCTAGCGTGGTGAATTTATTGAATCGCAATTACATTACTTATGGAACTGGTACTAGCCAGGGTAGTTACATTGCTGGTCAACCCCAATCCATTACCGTTGGCGCAAGAATGGTTTTCTGATGAAGAGCCTATTTCAGCAATCCTTATTGAAGAATCTAATCGCCAAGATGCTTTTGGCGGTTCTTCTTGGTATGGGGGTGGTTGGATACGCTTGGCCGCAAATGGACCATTCGGCCCACATGATGATGGGTGCTGGTAAACCGGCGAATTGCGATGGGTCTGGAATGGAATGTGCCAATGCGGCCACTCCTTTTTTGACAAACGATGGCAAGTTGTATTTGGTATGGACTGCCGGCGGAATGGTTTGGATGGCGAAGTCGGATGATCTTGGCAAAACGTTTAGCGCTCCGGTAAAAATCGCTGAACATGGTAAAACACTGGATACCGGCGGGGATGCCAGGCCACAAATCCTTGTTCAAGGAGACCGCATTTTTATCACGTACGCCTTTTTTAAGGATGCGCGATGGAACGCTCAAATCAATAAAGCGTATTCCGATGACGGCGGAAAAACCTTCTCCACTCCAATATCGATTGTGAATGACACCTCAAGTCAGCGTTTTCCTGTAATGTTGCTGCAGCCTAATGGAAAACTATTTTTGAGTTGGATTGACAAGCGCATTGTGGCCTCCTCCAAAAACACTGCGAATGAAATGCTAGGCGGCTCAATTGCGTATGCATTTAGCGATGATGGGGGAGTGCATTTTTCCCAAGAGAAAATTGCCAACAAGGACAGTTGTGAATGTTGTCGGATTGGAGTGAGCCTTGATCCCAAGGGTGGATTGGCTTTTACCTATCGAGCTATTTTCCCTAGTGGTATTCGGGATCATGCGAGCCAATACATTTCCAATACCGAAAAGCTTGGACCGATACGCCGCGTTTCCAATGACAATTGGAAGACCGATGTTTGTCCTCACCAAGGACCATCAATTTCCATATCTAGTGCGGGTACATTTCATGTGGCTTGGTTCACTTCGTCGGCAAAAAGGCAGGGCGTTTTTTATGCCAACTCGCATAATGAGGGTGCTACCTATTCTGATCCGGTTCGCGTCGGTAAAGACGATGCAAATGCCTCCAGACCCTATCTTCTCGCTGCAGGAAGCAATGTGTGGTTGGTTTGGAAAGAATTTGACGGTCATAAAACAACGGTCTTCATGAAGAATTCACTGGATGACGGAAAGACCTGGAGTGAACCAAGCATTCTTGCCGAGACATCGGGGTATTCCGATCACCCATTATTAATTCATCGTGACAAACAGGTATTTTTGTCTTGGCTGACTAGAGAAGAAGGCTACCGATTGATCAAAGCGGGGAATGCCAAATGAACAAAAATCTTCCATTAGCGGCAATCCTGTGTGCAATTTTATCGTTTAGTGTCGTTAAAGCCGAGTCCATTAATCTCAAGCCTTATCAAAATGGGGATTGGTCTACGATCGTCAAATCCGCTAATGGTCAACCACTGGCCGTTCATATTTGGGGTGTGACTTGTGCCCCTTGCGTTAAGGAGATGCCCAAGTGGGGCAAATACTTGGCAAAACACAAAGACGATAAAGTGATTTTTATGCAAGTGGACGACGTTTCTGTGGGCATGATGGAGAAAATGCTTTTGAAGGCCAATCTTGGTGAAGCGGATAACTATTACGTATCGACTGCTTTTGATGAGCGTTTGCGGTATGAAATTGATCCGAAATGGCGAGGGGAAACGCCAATTACTCTTTTGATTGATCGAACAGGTAAATCCGAGCGTCAAGTCGGCCCCGTTGATTTTTCAAAGCTACAAACTTGGTTTCACAAATACTGAAGTTTCATAAAGCCACCGCATTCACTGGATTGCCACAACGCGAATCCGATTAGAATATTCACGTAACTGCCCTATACCGTGGTTACAATCATTTTGGTAGGCTTAGGGTCCTTTGGGGTGCCCTTTTAAACCCCCCTTATCCAATTAGGAGTTATCTTGAAAAAATCGTTAATTGCCGCATTCATAGCTTCACTCAGTGCAGTTGCTGCTACGGCCGTTTTCGCTCAATTGCCAGCAAAAATGGTGCCATTGGCTGCTGATGTGCTTGTCTTAACCGCAACGGTAGATTCAGTCGACGTGAAGAAGCGCGTTGTTGTGTTAAAGGATGCCAACGGCAACTTGGCTCAAATGAATGTATCCAAACAGGTAAACGATTTGGATAAAGTAAAAAAGGGCGATGTATTTGTAATTGAGCATGCTCAAGCGATTGCAGTGGGCTTGACCGCCGTTGCTAAAGACGCAAAGCCGGGCGTATCGGGAGTGCATTCAGTCCTAATTTCCGGAAAAGGTTCTGCCAAGCCATTTGAAGAGACAACCGATACGATTTATGCAACCGTCAAGATTGGCACCATTGATGCTAAAACACGTATCGTGACCTTTACGTTGCCAAGCGGTGAGAAGCAGAAAGTAAAAGTGGATCAAAGCGTGCTTGGGCTTGAGAAATTTAAAGTAGGCGATGACGTGATGGTTGAGTTTGTTGACGACACGGCAATTGGATTTGTGAGCGCCAAGAAGTAAGACCCTATTTATTTCCTGTATAAAACCACCTGCTGAGCTAGCCCTCTTTTGAGGATTAGGTCGGACCCGGTGGTTTTTTTTCGATGTTTTTTTGGGCCGTAGTCTGACCGTCGGAACTGGGTAGCTTACAGCCATCCGACTTTCTTTACCTCGACTTCCACCAGCGTTAATGCCTTTGACGACGTGCTGGCAACATTCCCATTGGATGCATTGCCGATCACAAACTGGCAATCTTGATTAATGTGGATCTGCAGGTTGAAATTGTCTTTGGTAGTGCAAATAACAATCTGAAGTACCGGTTCCACTTTGTCTCTATCGTAGGTTTCGGTAAAGCTGGAGAAAGGGTGCAAGTCCGCATGTTTTTTGACTAGCTTTTGAATCAGTTTGCTTATGCCCTCTATGAGAAGGCAATACTCGTGATGAAAACCGGGGTTGCTAATGCGGATATTATCAATCGTGATTGCATGCAGTGCACTATTGGCCATGATGATTATTTATGTTTAACTGAGGAATAGAAGGCGCATATGGGTAGCGAATTTCATTTCATCATTCCGATGA
>CAIKFU010000135.1 GCA_903826775.1 uncultured beta proteobacterium
CAGCTCCACCAGACTGGTATCCCATGGAAACTACCAAAGCAAAAAATGGGCAGGGCCTCTCTCCGGCGATTGCCAAAGAACTTAAACGCCTTATCTACGATGGTGAAATACAGCCAGGCGAACGTCTAAACGAGGTGGCTTTGGCTACTCGCATGGGAACGAGTCGCGGTCCAATTCGCGAAGCCATTCGCATATTGACAGGCCAAGGTTTGGTAACGGCGGTACCCAACCGCGGAGTCTTCGTGCGCCAAATTTCAGTAAGGGAAATGATCGAGATTTACGAACTTAGAGCGCTTATTTTTGGCTTTGCTGCCTCCCAAGCATGCGAACACATAAATGATGCTCATTGCAAGGAATTGGAACAACTTCTCGATGGTATGGATTCAGCCTGCAACACCGATGATGGAACATCATATTATGAATTGAATCTGGAATTTCATGCTTTAATCCTTCAACTTTCTGGCAATGAACGCGCATACCAAGCGTATGACGACTACGTTAAAGAAATGCACCTATTTCGTCGTAGCTTCTTTAATTCGCCCGGAAACATGCGTCGCTCAAATTCTGAACACCGAGCCATCTTTGAAGCGATTGTCAAACGGGATGCTCGCCGCGCCTGCACTTTAGCAGAACGTCATGTCCAATCTGGACGCGGCAGATTGCTTGCCAAACTGGATCGGCCTGCTTAGATAAAAATCCCTATCTATGAAGTCGTCTTTGAGTTTGCTGGCCCAGAATAACGAATAGCATTGCGTCCTGCATGTTTTGCCTCGTACATTGCAGCATCGGCCTCATTCAAAATATCGTCTTGGGTTTTTTCAATGCCTGAGAATACAACCACTCCAATACTTACTGTGCATTGATGCTGTATGGTGGAAGCAGCCTGTTTTCCTTTTCGCACACTAATTTCGTACGTTTCCGCCAAGCTTAAACGAATCTTTTCGGCTATCGCAAGCGCATGCTGCCTGGCTAATAACTGATCCCGCTCGAGCACCGTAACCAACACGACAAACTCGTCTCCCCCGATCCGGGAAACGGTATCCACCTCCCTCACACATGACTTTAGTCGCTTTGCCACTTCAACCAAAAGCAGATCGCCTGCATCATGACCATACGCATCGTTTAACGGCTTGAAATTATCTAAATCGATAAAAAGAAGCGCGCTGTGGCAACGACTTCGTCGATTTGCGGCCAAGGCTTGGCTCATGCGGTCGTCGAGCAAACGCCGATTCGCCAACTTAGTCAACTCATCATAAAAAGCCATCCGACGAACCTGCTCCTCAAGTCGAACTTGTTCGCTAATATCATGACCAACCGAAGAAATCCCGATCAACTCACCATGACCGTCTTTAATCGGGGAAAGCGAAAGCAATACCTGGATGACCTTGCCATCCTTGCACAAACGTGGGGCGCGGTAATGGTCAACAACCCCCCCAGCCTTCACTCGATTAATTAACTTAAATAATTCTCCCCTGGAATCTTCAGGAACCAGCATTGCAAGAGGTTTGCCAATAACTTCCTCTTCAGAATACCCATATAACTTTGCAGCAGCAAGATTCCAATTTCGGATCAGCATTGATAAATCGATGCTGATAATCGCATCGTTCGTTGAAGTAATGATGGCCTTAAATCTATTTAACTCCACCTCATTCCGAAGTTGCTCGGCCAAATACGTATTGATCTGCTTCACAATCAAACCAATCAGTATTCCGAAGAAAATAAATGCCGAATCCCCAATAACCGCCTCTTGCGTAATTTCCCAAGTAAAAAATGGGGCCATGAAAAAATAAAAACTGGCCACCGAACACAATGCGAGCACGAGGATGCTTGGGCCTGCTCCAAACAAATAAAAGGAGATGACCAAAGCGGGGTAAAAGGTCAGATACGGGAAACCCGCCTCCACAGGAAGCAGAAAGAATCGTAAAAAAAGCGCCAACAAAAAAAGACTTAAAGCCAGTGCATATCGCACTATCCAAGACTGCTTGCCGCCCAGGTTATAGAATTTAAGAAGCATACAAGTAAATTGTAGTCGTTATAAAAATGAATTTGCCCAATTTAAGTGCGATAAAGTCGATCTTAGGGAAAGAACTTATTAACAGCATTCGCCCTAAACCGCGAAAACAGATTACTAATGGCCCATTGCAATGTCGATTTGCTTGGTTGGCTTAGGAACGATCCAAATTACAAACGCTGCTGCCACAAAAACCATTGCCACAATCAGCATGATTTCGTTGGTCGCCAACATTACGCTTTGTTCAGTCAACAGCTTATCAATTACCAAATTGGATTGATCCAAGCTCATGCCCGCATCCAGCAGGTTGGCAGCGGATACGTTGTAAGGGTCAACTCTGCCGACCATATCAGCATGGTTCCGAGTGATCTCATTGTCCCAATAGGTGTTCACAATGGAGGTTGCAAAAGCTCCTGATAGGGTTCTCATGAAATTCATCAATCCAGCAGCGGAATTTATCTCTTCCACGTCGACGCTTGAAAGGGCAACAGCAGTAGAGGGAATGAAGAAGAATGGCATCCCTAAACCCAACAACATCAGGGGAAAGGTAACTTGCATATGCGTCATGTCCGTACTTGCAATCGTTCGATAGTACGTAACGATTGCAAGCCAACCCACACCGATAAAAACCAATCGGCGTGGATCCACCTTGGTTGAAAGATTGGCAACGAATGGCGCAACGCATAGGGCTGTAATACCAATCCACGCCGTTGCCATCCCTGAAATGGTGGCGGTATAACCCATAAAACCTTGAAGCCACAATGGCGTCAACACATTCGATGAAAAGAATGCCGCAAATGTGAGCGAGATAGTAACAACGGCTGCTGAAAACCCTCTATGTCGAAAAACGCGTAGGTCGACAATCGGATGCTCTTCTGTCAATTCCCAAATCAAGAATGCAACAAAACCTATCAAGGAAATAATTGCTAAAGCCACAATATAAAAAGAGGAGAACCAATCCAGATTTTTTCCTTCATCGAGCATCACCTGCAGTGATCCGACCCAAACTACTAATAAAACCAAGCCTACAACGTCGATCGGATTGCGAATTATGTTCGTCTCGTATCGCTTAAGAATTCTCCAAGCAAGAATGGAACACGCCCCAGCAATTGGTAGGTTAATAAAAAATATCCACGGCCAAGAATAGTTGTCGCAAATCCACCCCCCCAAAATCGGTCCGACAACTGGGCCTATCAAGGTTGTCATTGCCCATATTCCAGTGGCTGCCGCTGCCTTTTCCTTTGGAAAAATACGCAATAACAGCGTTTGCGAAAGCGGCATTAATGGACCGCCTGCCAAGCCCTGCATCACTCTTGCAAAAACTAAAAAGCCAAGAGAAGCAGAAAATCCTGCTAGGCCGGAAAAAAGTCCGAATAAAGCCATGGATACCGAAAAAACCTTCACTGACCCGTAGCGTGCAGTAAACCAACCGGTCAAAGGTACCGTGATCGCCTCTGCTACCGCATATGAAGTAATTACCCAAGTGCCCTGACTGGTGGTTGCTCCAAGTCCTCCGGCAATATTCATTACCGAGACATTGGCAATCGTCATATCCAAAATGGCAATCAGATTTGCCATTGAAAGTACCAAGGCCGCACCCAGTAATTTCAACCCCGTTAACGGTTGAAATGCTGGTGAATTAGAAGGTAAATCTGACGCCATTACTTTGACCGGGTATCCACTGTTGCCGTCATCGAAAGCCCAACACTTAAGGGCTTATCTGTTAGTTCCCTTGGATCCATTTTGATTCGCACAGGTATGCGCTGAACCACTTTAATCCAGTTACCCGTGGCATTTTGGGCTGGAATCGTTGCAAATGCAGAGCCAGTGCCACCGGAAAACCCATCAACGATTCCGTGATAAACCACGCCACCTCCATACAAATCCGAAGTCAATTCAACTGCCTGACCCGGCCTCACCTTATCAAGCTGACCTTCCTTGAAATTAGCATCAACATGAATTTCCTGAACTGGAACAATCACCATCAATGGAGCCCCGGATCGAATGCGCTGCCCGATCTGAACTTGACGCTTCGCAACCACCCCGGTAACGGGGGATTTAATGGTGGTTCTCTCAAGATCAAGGGTAGTTTTTTGAACCCGCGCTTCCGCTTCAGAGATTCCTGCATCAGCAGCGGCTTGAGCAGCTTGAGCGGACAACAATGCATTTTCAGCATGCGTTAATTCGTCACCCGACACCGAGCCGGAACCGGCCAAAGATTTACGGCGTGAAAAATCAATATTGGCTCGATTCAAATCCGCCTTGGCGGATAAGGCTATTGACTTGGCCTTTTTTTCCTCGGCTAGAGCCTGATTGTGAGCAATCCTTAAATCACGGTCGTCGATTTCAACCAGAATATCGCCAGTTCGAACACTCTGCGTGTCAATAACTACGACCTCCTTTACTGTCCCGTCAATCTCAGGAGTGACTTGCGCAAGTTCGACGGCCGTATATGCATTATCAGTAGACAGGTAGCGTGACCCGTGAATGATCCAGTACGCAATACTAGCGACCAGAGCCAGGACAATCACACCGAGCAAAATAGTAAATGCTTTTTTTCTTTGTATAAACTTGCTTTTAATTTGTGCCTGAATCATTTTGGAAACTCCTCGGTATTTAATACTGCAATTCGGTCTTTTGTTGGATCGGATTGAAACCCTCCTCCCAAGGCTTTTGTCAATGCAACATCAAGACTAAAAGACCTAGCCCTTAAATCGGTTTGAACCCGAAGGTTAGTAAGCAATTCATCCTCGGCCGTAAGCACATCAAGGTAATTAGATAAGCCACCCTTGTATCGATTTTGAGCGACTAACAAACCCTTGGTAGCCGCTGCAACACTTTTATCTGATAGTTGAATCTGCTGATCAAGCACCTTCATGTTCGCCACCACATCAGCAACTTCCTGCAGACTTTGCACCACAGTCTTTTCATAATTGGCGACGGATTCGTCATAGCCAGCTCGCGCGGTATTTAAACCTGCCCTTAAGCGCCCGCCTTCAAAAATA
Source organism: uncultured beta proteobacterium (assembly GCA_903826775.1). Lineage (GTDB taxonomy): Bacteria > Pseudomonadota > Gammaproteobacteria > Burkholderiales > Burkholderiaceae > Polynucleobacter. The sequence goes on from CAIKFU010000135.1 coordinate 5,017, forward strand.
GGCAAATAAATCGCTGGGCCCGCCCCAGCAAAAGAAGTATTGGAATTAAACGTCTTATCCAAGCCTGAGGACAGCACTCCAACAAAAGCAGCCAAATTAATGTTTGGGAAAAACTCAGCCTTTTTCTGTTCAATACGACTTTCTCCTGATTGAGCCTGCCAACGGGCAGCAATGATATCTGGCCTTCGGCCAATAAGGTTCATAGCAAGTTCAGGAGGAAGCGAAAAACGATTATCAAAATTAACCGTAGGTTGAACTATTTCCAAACCACGATCAGGGCCTGCGCCAACCAATGCAGCCAATTTATTTTTTTGCTCTGCTATCCGAACTTCAATTTGAATCAATTCATTCTCGGCCAACAATTTTTTAGCTTCTGCTTGACTTACCGGGCCGGAATTTTCTAGGCCAAAATGTTGACGTTCTGTAAACAGCATAAACGTTCTATCCCGTATTTCGTAAGCCCGCTTAGTTGTCTCGCGTACTTTATAGTATCGAGCCAGCTCGGCATACGTCTGCGCGATCGAAGAGGTAAGCACCAGTTTTGCCTGAGCCTGCTCAGTTCTGACTGCTTGCGCATCGGATACCGCAGCAGCCAATGCAGAACGATTCTTGCCCCAGAAATCAATTTCCCAATTGAAATTTAACGTTGCAAACCCAACGTTGTTCCAGCCCTGAGGAGCGAGCCCAGGTGGAAATACGCTGCCACCACTCAACTTCACCCTATCCACTTGAGCACTAGCATTTAACTGAGGGTATAAAGCGGAGGCAACGGATTCAGAAACGGCCATCGCCTTGCTCAGTCTTGCCTGGGCAATCTTCATGTCGGGAGAGGCATCTAAACCTTCATGAATTAAGGTGTTCAATTGAGGGTCATGATATTTAACCCACCAATCGTCTGTCGGCCAAGCAGCCTCAGCCGCAGAAAAACTCTGCCCGGTTTGGTAGTCATCAATCGACTTAGCGCTTTGAGGCGTCGATAAGATTGGCAATGGGGCACAAGCAGTTAATAGCATTCCCAAAATGACAGCCGCAAGGAACCTCATAAGGCCCCCTCGTCAACCAAATTGGTCTTTGACTTTATCTTTAAGCAGGAGACCCTTGCATCAGAACTATCGGCCAGTTTTTTCATAATCCTCGATAACTGAGCAATTTCTTCAATGGACAAAGACTGCCTAATCCAGAGCCCTGAATTTTCAGCCAACTCCTTCATCGCTTTGGCAATTAATCTACCGCCCAATTTAGTAAGTTTGACGGGTTTTACGCGTTGATCACCCCCCGCCTGAGTTCGGGATATCAACTCACGAACTTCCAATTGATGCAAAACTTTTGTTAACCCCCCGGAAGTAATCAAGGCACGGTTTTGTATTTCGGATGGAATGAGTTCATATGGAGAGGCGCAGTTGCGTAAGGTGGCCAAAACATCAAATTCAGCCGGAGTAAGCAGATGTCTACCGCAAATCTCCTTGACCCGTTGATGATTATTCTTTCGAGTCCTAGCAAGATCCAACATAAGGGGAACGACTACCGGATCGTAACTAATTGACCATTCGAACTGATATCCCATCACCATGCCCTCTGTCTGATTACCAACAGCAAAGAGAGAAATTATAACTATCTTTCCAGAAAGATAGTTAGATGATCGAAAAAATCGCGGAAATTTAGAAAATTATTCCTATTCGGGCTTTAAACCCGCCAAAGAGGCTGCGTCTTGGGAACGTTGGTAATCCTGCTTAATAAACAAGGTAAACCCGGGGGCGGTTTGCAATTCTGGGGTAGCAACTTCAACCCCCAATTGATCCAACTTCTGAACAACGGAGGCCTTCGATAATGAAAGATTAACGGCTTTTTGAATTCGATCAATCACCAAAGAAGGCGTTTTTGCTGGAGCCAGAACACCGACAAAACTTTGGGCAGTAAAGTTACGCGCCCCGCCTTCATTAAAAGTTGGAACATTGGGAGACAAAGGCGATCGCTTCATGGAGGCAATCCCGATGATTCGCGCTTTTCCAGAATTGTGAATCGGCAATGCGGTAGAAAATTCAACCACTGCAGCATCCACATTACCACCCATCAAATCGGCAAAATATGAATTTCCACCGCGATAAGGAATATGTATCAATTTGGCGCCAGTGACGGAACTTAAACGCTCCAAAGTCAAATGCGTTGAACTACCAACACCGGATGTAGCAGTGGTCACTGGCTTAGACTGGGAATAACTAATCAATTCAGAAAGGTTTTTTACCGGCAGATTGTTGTTTACCATGATCGCATGGGGAACCGATCCTACCATCGCAATCGGTGCCAAATCCGTTAAGGGGTTATAACCAAGATTGGCGACTATAAATGGGTTTACCGTAAGGGGTCCGTTCGACCCTATTAATAATGTGTAGCCATCTGGCGCAGACTGCGCGACTACAGAAGCACCCAGACTTCCCCCAACTCCGGGGCGATTCTCGATGACGCTTGCTTGACCTAAGACCTCGCCAATTTGACCGCTTATCAACCTGCCAACCGAGTCGGCATTTCCCCCTGGGCCAAATGGAATAATAAACTTTAAGGGTCGATCAGGATACTCCGCACCAAATACACCGGAACAAGCCAACCCCATAAGAAAAAAGATTCCTAACCAATGCCAAAAAGATCTACTTCTCATAAATGAAATCCATTTTTCATATCACGTTAAGTCAAAAATACCGCTGCAATCAAAATAGCTCTACCCACGCCTTTTAATATGGGCAATAAGCGCATCGGCATAATCCTGCCATTTAGCCTTTTTCGGTAAATCCTTAAATACACCCTGACTGGATATCCCGGCAACCCAAGCTTGTTTATCCGCAATCGCTGAGGCCATTAAAGATGGCATTCCCGTTTCAGAGACCGTTCGCGCTGCCTCACGCATTTCCTCAGAGCGGCGCTTACCATGCTGAACTACCCTGCTAAAGAAATATGCACCCTGCTCGGTCCAATCTATCTGGGGAAAGGTCTCGACTAAAGTGGGTAGAACGTATTCCTCAACACCATAAAAACGCGCGGTACTATAAGCCTCAATAACTAGGGATTCCATACCTTTAATCATGATACTGCGCGACATCTTGATGGCTGAAGCTATGCCCAACTTTGGCGAAACCGCTTTGGCGTCCATCCCCCAATTGATCAAGACTTCGCTTAATTCTTGCGCCTTTTCACCTCCTAGCAACATGGGTACCTTGATTCCATAAGGCGGAACCGAGGTCATCACACCGGCCTCTACATAGCTAGAGCCTTGGCCCTCAATTACCAAAGCCGCCTCTTGTTTAGTGCCAGGGGAGGCAGAATTTAAATCCAGAAAGATGCTGCCCGGTTTCAAAAAAGCAGAAGCCTCCTTGGCTACGGATAATGTGTTTGAGGCCGTTACGGCCGAGATTACCAAATCTGCCTCGGCACAAGCCTCGCCCATACTCAGTGCTGCCTTCACACCAGCCTGTTTCACATGTTCCAGTTCAAACTTGCATAGAATGGGGTCAATAAACTTTAAATCCCAGCTGCTTATCTGACCAACGTTGGATTGATCTAATAGCCCTTTGGAGAAAATTTTCCCTACCTCTCCATAGCCAATAATCGCAATTTTGATCTTTTTCATATTTCTCCAAATTTTTATTTAGACTTTTGTCTGCTGCTCATAGTATCCCCATTATCGCAATCCGTTAACCCAATCAACGTGAGGCAGTTCCTTAAAACACCTGCGGTCCATAATAGAAATTACTTAGGTTTATGGTTTATTTATATAGAAAATTGGGAAAACAAAAACCACCTAACTAAACTGTCCAACCTTGGTGGATCAGTACAAAAGGTGGCTCCTGACTCTAAATGCGTAACGATATTAATAAGAAAAAGAAATTAATCCTCGCTCATGTTTGCCCTTTTAACAATAGGCTGCAGCCTATTTCGTTCATCAGTTAAAAACTTGATAAATGCTGCCCTATTTCCAGGCGTTGGCTCAATACCTTGTGGAGTCAATCGATTTTGAACCTCAGGGGTTTTCAATGCAGCATCGATTGCCTTATTCATCTTTTCCAAAATGGGCTCAGGCGTTCCTTTAGGAGCAAAAACACCAGCCCAATGGCCAATAAATACCTCAGGAAAGCCCTGCTCCTTTGTGGTTGGAACATTTGGTAGGGCTGAAATTCGTTTATTCCATGTTGAAGCAACCGCCTTCAATTTACCTCCTTGAATTTGCGGAATAACGACTACACTAGCCTCCGAGGTTGCATCAACTTGATTTGAGATCACAGCAACCATTCCTTCTGAGCCGCTCTTGTAGGGAATGATTTCATACTTACCACCCGCTTTCACTTTTAGCATTTCAGCAACGAAATGCGGAGTGCTGCCAGAACCAGCTGTAGAGAAATTCAATCCTTTTGGTTCATTTGCAAGCGCCAGCAGATCTTTAAGGCTATTTACTTTTGAATCTGCAGACACGACGATAATGGACGGACTAACTGCCATCATCCCTACGGGTAATAAATCGCCTTCTTTATAAGGCATGGATGCCTTAATCATTGGGTTGGTTACAAGTCCACCTGCACCAACAAAAAAGGTATAACCGTCTGGGGCGCTCTTGGCAACATAATCGGCTCCCAATACCGAACCTGCGCCAGGCTTATTCTCCACAATGACAGGTTGACCAAGTTGTTTGGATACGCCTTCGGCGACTACGCGTGCAACAAGATCATTTGCTCCGCCAGGACCAAAACCCACCACGTATTTAATAGTGTGTGAAGGCCATGGATCTGCAGCGAGCAATTGGCCAGAAAATATGCCAAAAATAGCTGCAATAAATACTGATTTCATTTGAGACTTCATTCAAAACCCCTCTATGTATATTCGAACTACCGCAATAGCACCTACTCAATTTCAGATCACTCAACCGTACACACCTTAGGCATTACATATAAAAAATATTTCCAATTCAAAGCTTTCTAGCAACCATGCCAACTAAGGCAGACATTCCGCTATGCCGACGACCTTCAGACAACTCCTCCTCCCAAGATTCAATCTCCAAAATCTCTGCGTAAGTAGAAAACTGTTCACGAAGCAACTTTTCTGTATACAAATGCTCAAGCAAAGAAGGACCCCCTGTTTTGTATTCTAATTGCTTTGGCGAATATCCCAGCAAAATCAATACACCACCGGCCTTTAATGCGTGGATCATATTTCGGAATAATCGCACCCTCATTTCCGGGTCGGCAAACTGGACAAAAATGGCTACTACACCGTCGTATTGGTTGGGCTTCCAATCCCATTCATCCGTATTTTTTAAATACAATCGAACGCTCACGCCAAACTGTATTGCGAGTTCGTTTGCCTTCTTAATCGCAATATCAGAAATATCAAACGCATCTACATCCATCCCTTGGGATGCTAGCCAGACACTATTTCTTCCTTCACCATCCGCCACGCATAAGACTTTTTGAAGTTTTTGAAAATACTTTAAAGCTTTTTCTGTTAAGTATTTATTTGCGTCGGTTCCAAAAATATATTCATGAGTGTCAAAACGGGTGTTCCAAAATTTAGCAGCCTCATCAAATGGCATGGATTAATTTTTACCAAATGCACTAAAAGATATTGCGGTTGTCATAAATAGCGGTCCTTAAAATAGCAGGTACAAAATTAGCAATTTATTATATTTGATCAAGCAAAATAATACTTTGCAAGATTTATTAAAAAATTATGAAGAGTTAATGAAATGACTCAATCCTTATTTCTGTAAATGAATCCATCAATTACATTAATACATCATAGCTCTATAAGCCATTTGAGTCGTCAAGCACTACTTTTGAGTCTGCAACCCTTTACTGCAATCACTTTTAATTGGCATGTTCATGAATCGATTGGATATCCAACCTAGATAATCCGATTCTGCCGCAAAGATAACTCCCAGATGATCGGCTTTCGGATAATGCCGATATTCAACATTTGATCCATTAGAACAAGCTTGCCTGATATACGCTTCAGTTGCAGCAGGAAAAATGGTTGGATCATCATCCCCTTGAAATACGGCAACCGGAACTTTAGCCACTTGATTGCCAATCCCCAATTGCTCAGCCCTCGTTAACCATGCAGCCTGGTTCTGCGGATCGGATCGTGTTAATGACCCCTTTTGGCCTGACATATATTGCATAGATTGGCTCATGTGCTTACTACACTGATGCTTGGAGGCTTCATTCATAAATTCAATGCCAAATGGTGTAAACACGTCACTTAACTTCAAATCAGAAAAGGTCATGGCGCTTGCATATTTCGCCATAAGAGTTTCGGCATCGGTCATAACTGGCAACTTTTTACCGGATGCCAAAACCTGCTTCTCAATTTTTAATTGCTCGGCGGCATTGACAGGGGCTAATGCTGCCACACCAAGCAAATCCGTATTTTCAGCATAGTCTGAAATTTCTGCGGCCCAAACAGCGGCTTGCCCGCCTTGAGACCATCCTAAGACTACAGCCCTCTTCCCTGCGCCAGACTCTCTTAATTGTTGGGCGGCGGTAATGGCATCTAAGGAGTTTCGCGCAGCTGTTGGACCGACCAAATACTGATGCACTCCAGGAGTTCCTAGACCAGCATAGTCTGTAGCTACAACGACATAACCCGCTGCAATCATCTTACTCAATCCCGGAATGCCCGCGTCCATAATATTTCGACTATCAGTAGACGGATAAAAGTACATTTTCGGATCTGATGCTGGATCGTTGATGCTTGATGGGGCGCAAATTGGAGCGATGCCAGTTGTACCATGGGCAAAACTCACTACCGGACGTTTAGTCGAGGGCGGCTTCCCTATTGGTGCTATTAGCATTCCCGTACTTAGAACCGGGTTATCATTTAAATCGGTTGATTTATAGAGAATTCTCCAGGCGCGAGCATTTAAAATTTGAGTTTTAATTTCCACTGCGGATACAAGTCTGCCATGCTTACCAGGAGGAA
>CAIKFU010000136.1 GCA_903826775.1 uncultured beta proteobacterium
AATGGCGTATGTGTTGCCGGTGCATTTGTCGGAGAGAAAGCGGTGCTGGCTTACACGAGCTCGCCTTTATTTTCCGGAAAACCCATTCCGGTCATCGGTCGGTTTTCCTTGGCCGGAGGAAGCCTAAAAATTCCCGATACCGCCAGAAATCCCCGTGGGATGGCGCTGGAATTTCAATTGCCCAATAAGGGCTTGCAACACTTTACGATGCTCAATGTCCCGGTTTTCGGGGCGGCCAATCCCAATTCATTCTACGAAGGGGTGATTGCCAATACGCCCGATCCAACCACCGGCAAGCCAGACCCCGACAAGATCTCAGCCTATAAATCCAGTCATTCGGATGCGCAGGCCTTGGGCGAGTATTTGGCTAAAAATAATCCCATAGCCAGTTACGCCAACAGCGATTTTTACAGTATTCATGCATTTAAATTTATTAATAAAAATAATAAGACTACGTTAGTAAAATGGCGTTTCGTGCCTCAGGATGGCGTGAAGCGCTTAAGCGATGACGAATTAAAGTCCGCGCAAGCGCGTTTTCTCGATCAAGACATGATGACCAAAACCCAATCAGGTCCAGTGCGCTGGGATATGGTCTTAACCATCGGAGAAGCCGGTGATGAACAGGTGAATCCAACGGTTTACTGGCCGTTAGGCAGGAAAGAAATCAAAGCCGGTGTATTGACACTCACTTCAGCAAGTCCTCAACAAGGCGGTGCTTGTGAAAAGATCAACTTTGATCCGTTGGTGATGGTGCCGGGTATTGCTCCGACCAATGATCCGATCTTGCAATTCAGATCGCCAGCGTATGCCAATTCATTTGCAAAACGCATCACTGGGCAGTGAAGTTTGCAATGAACCGTCGTTTTAAGATTGCCAACGGTAAGGTGTGAGTGCGATGGTTGATTTCAAAATATAAAATCAAAACAAGCGATCAATTTGGAGTAAGGTCAGCACCCCCATCAGCGTAAAGATGGCGGCGGCAATCGAGTGAACCAAGCGCATGGGAATTTTTGCGGCAAATTGATTGCCAATAAAAACAGCGGGCACATCGGCAATCAGCATGCCCAAGGTGGTGCCAGCGACCACCACAAAAGGCGAGGCATAGTGCGCCGCCAAGGCGATGGTGGCCAATTGGGTTTTATCCCCCATCTCCGCCAGGAAAAACGTGATGAAGGTAGCGCCAAAGACGCCCAGGCGATTGGCCGCTTGCGTTTCTTCCTCTTCAATTTTGTCGGGAATGAGCGTCCATATCGCCATCCCGATAAACGAGGCACCCAATACCCAGCGCAATATGTGAGGATTAACAACGGCAGTAATCCAGGCGCCCAAGGCACCCGCCAAGCCATGGTTGATGATGGTGGCTGCCAGTATTCCCAAAACAATGGGAACGGGTTTTTTAAAGCGTGCAGCCAGAATAAACGCCAGCAGCTGGGTTTTATCGCCAATTTCAGCCAGCGCCACAACGCCAGTGGAAATGAGGAGTGCATCAAGATCCATTGAAGGATTATCGCGGAATTGCCTCCATCCCCCAATACCAGATCGCTTCCGACACCAATTGCGCCATCGCCCTGGTGCCAAACATCAGACTCCCATCCTGGTCGGCAACCCGTTCAAGCGCCGCCTCGTTATTTGGCGGTGACGAATCGCTGGGCGCGCTTGCCGGTGTCCACCTCGGTGGTGTAGACACTTCCTTCGGAATCCACCGCAATGTTGTGAACCCAATGAAATTCCCCGGCATTGCGACCGCTTCTGCCGAACGACCCCACTTTTTGTCCGGTATCGCGCACCATCACCGTCACTTCATTGTTGGTCCCATCGGCAATCAGGATGTATTTTTGGCTAGCGTCCGATGGGATGAGGTCCCAGACCGAACCCGAACCCTTGGTGTCCGGTTCAAATACCATTTCGCGAATGAACTTGCCGCTCTTTTCAAAAACCTGAATGCGGTTGTTGGCGCGATCGCAGACAAAGAGCGTGTTGTCCTTCATGAGGCGCACGCAATGCACCGGATTGGCAAATTGCGGGGAGCTCGGATTAAAGTTCGCCATCTTTTCGTCGCTGGGGGGATTGCCGTAAGCACCCCAGTGGCGCTTGTAGGCACCGGTGTTGGAGTCAAACACGATCACGCGTTTATTGAGGTAGCCGTCGGCCACATACACTTCATTGGCAATGGGGTCGACGTTCATGTTCGCGGGGCGTCCCAGTTGGGTCGTGCTGTTGCTGCCAAGGCTCGCCCCGGGCGAGCCGATTTGCAAGAGGAATTTTCCCTGCGGGGTGAATTTCAAGATCATGTGGTCCGTGACGTCGTTGCCACCCACCCAAACGTTTCCGATGGGGTCGATGTAAATCCCGTGTTCATTCTTGGGCCAGTCGTAGCCGACGCCGGGACCCCCCCAGGCCTGAATGACGTTCCCCTTCTTATCCAATTCCAGAACGGGTGGAGCGGGGATGCAGCACTTGGAGCGCTTCGGATTTAAGGTGGCGCCTTTTTCATCGTCGGTGATCGTCAGCGGCCGGTGAATAATCCAGATGTGGTCGTTTTTATCCGTGGTCACCCCGGCGACCTGGCCCAAAATCCAATTGTTGGGAAGCGCCTTCGGCCAATAGGGATCGACCTTGTATTGGGGGGCTTGGGTGGATGGGGTTTGCGCAAATAGGCAGTTGCTAATCGCCATCAGGAGGATACAGGGGATGCTGCGAATCAATGAAGTCATGGGAGCCTCGTTAGCGAGCGGCGGGTTTGGATAGGTATTCTTGGGATTGCGCTTCGTCCTTTAACGGTGTGACTTTATCCGGGTCGACGCGAACCATGAGGTAGTTGATGTGGTCATCGATCTTGGTGAACCAATGGCCGGTGCCGGCGGGAATCACCACGACATCACCGGGCTTGAGCTCGCGCGAGATGCCATTGAGGATTTCGGACCCGTTGTTGCCAGGGCCATTAAATTGCACGACGGTGCGTTGGGTGGCGGGCCTGCGTTCGCGATTGGTGATCTGCGGACCGAGCACCAACGTTCCCGAGCCCGAGATGATGTGGTACACCTCGCTGATTTGATCGTGCTCGGCTACCGAGTTCGGAAGAGGGGCATCGAGTTTCCCCCGGTAGACCATGCCAATGCCGACCCTCGCTTTGCCGATATCGATGTCGCGCACTTGCTGGTCGATGTGCTTTTCCTCGAGCGCTTTTTTGGTATAGGCATTGAGCTCGTCAACGGGGATAAAGGTGCCGGGGCACATGTTGCAAGTCGGTTGCGGATCCGTGGGATTGATTCTGGTTTGGGCGGCCAAAGAACCGCTTACCAAGAGGATTGCAGCGCCATACAAGGCGTATTTCATTGTCGTCTCCCAATGTTTACTTCTTCTTATGCGTTCAATCTTAGCGTAAAACGCGATCTTAGGAAATGGCTTGGTGGGCGCCGCTGCCTAAACGGGCGTGGTGATGCTGATGTATTTAGGCCACACGCTTGCTTAAAGAGACCCATTTTTCGCTTTCATAGCCCTCACGGATAGCAGGGTCTTGCAATTAGTACGAACTCGTACTAAAATAGTACGCATACAGACTAAATGAAGGAAAGCGCAAATGAAATATTTGCCGTTGGTAAAGGGGTTGGTGCTGGCATATCAGGCTTTTGAATCCCATTCTGCAATCCACATCAAAGAGATGGGTTTAACCGCAACCCAGTTTGACATCTTGGCCACATTGGGAAATCAACCACCGATGACTTGCAAAGAACTGGGCGAGAAAACCCTGGTGTTGAAAGGCACGATGACCGGGGTATTGGAACGGTTGGAAGCCAAGGGCCTGATAGAAAAATTCATCAATCAAGAGGATGGACGCAGTTACATGATTGGATTGACCAAAGCGGGCGAAAAAATGTTTAAGAAAGTGTTTCCGGAACATTTGGCTTATCTCGATAAAGCATTCCAAAAGTTAAGCAAGCACCAAATAGAACAGGCAGTACACGTTTTGCAAGAAGTAACCGCAATTTTTAATTAACCAAAACTGAAGGAGCATTACATGAAAACGTATCAAAATGCATTAAATCTGATTGGCCGACTGCTGGTCGTCGCACTTTTTTTACCCGCAGGAATAGCGAAGCTTGCCGGCTTTGAAGGCACGGTGGGCTACTTTACATCCCTAGGAATGTCTACACCAACTTTGGCCGTGGTGGTGGCGATCGTTGTCGAGGTATTGGGGGGCTTGGCTTTGCTCGTGGGATTTCAAACTAGGGCGGTGGCGATCATCATGGCGATCTTTACATTGGCCGCATCGATCACCGGGCACGCCTACTGGTCCGCTCCTGCTGAATCCGCTTTTGTTGTGCAATTGCTGTTCTTTAAAAACATTGCCGTGATTGGCGGCTTGTTGGTGATTGCTTCTGCTGGCGCCGGAAGATTCAGTTTCGACGGCCGCAAACAAGACAACTAATCCATTCAATCTAGGAAAAGCGTTATGACTAAGATATTGCAAATTAAATCGAGTATTTTTACGGCAGGCGGCCAATCCGGTCAACTGGCCGATGCATTCGTGAAGAATTTAGTAGCACAAAATCCAGGCAGCGAAGTGGTGGTGAGGGACTTCACGAAAGAAACCGTTCCGCATCTGGATGAAGCCCGCTTCATGTCGTTTCTATCCAAGCCCGAAGAGCGCAGTGCTGAGCAAAAGGCGATCGTGGCGTATTCGGATGCGCTCATCAAAGAACTGAAAGATGCCGATGTGATCGTATTGGCTTTGCCCATGTACAACCTGGGCGTCCCATCCAACTTGAAAGCCTACTTTGATCATATCGCTCGTGTCGGCGAGACTTTTAAATACACGGAGACTGGGCCGCAAGGATTGGTCAGCGGCAAAAAGGTGTATGTCATCGCCACCCGCGGAGGCAGGTATCAAGGCACTCCGTACGATACGCAAACAGGCTACATCAACGTGTTTTTTGGCTTGATCGGAATTACCGATGTGGAGTTTGTGTATGCCGAAGGTTTGAATATGGGCGAAGAACCCAAGGCTACGGCATTGGCCAGTGCCCATGCGGAATTGGCCATCAAAGCCGCTTAATTGGGGTTATTGGGAAAAGGGCGTTTGCAGTCCAAATCGCCTGATGGCCGTTGAAGATTAGAAGCAATCAAAAAATAGGATAGGCAATTTGCCTATCCTATTTTTTTGGGGATAAAAGGCAAGAGGATGAAAGACGGCTCTGCCCGATCGGAGTAGATGGTGACGTCCGCACCAAAAATGGCTGGCGGCCGATCGATTGGGTCATCGTGCACAAACGGACCGCAACCCTTCATGGGATTTTTCATATTGGAAAGGTGTGCTGCCGGTCCATCCCACTCGTAGTCCTTGCCTAAAATGCTGACGGCCAATCGGTAGCCTTTCGGGATAACGATGCTGGTCGGCCATACCTCAATGTCCAACTCGGTTTTTTGTTTTGGCGTAAGCGGAATCACGTTTTGATGGGAATGATAAGGACGGTAGGGTTTCGATAATTTCGGATCGAGTTCGCGGTGCGATGCGCGGAGCCAACCTTGCGCAACGGGTGTGTGCGGATCAAGCGCGCCCTGAAAAACGACTTCCTTGCCAGCGGGATCCAAAACGTGGACCACTGCAAAAATGTCGGCATCGGTTGATAGGGAACTGATCAGCAATTTGATTGCCGCCGGACCCGTAATTTCGATGTCATTATCAAACGGCTTGGCATAAAAGGTCGCGCCTTTTACAAGGGGCTGGTAGCTCACGTGCGTAGGGTGATTCGGCGCGTCCAATGTTAATGAACTGCTATCGCAGTTGAAGTACAGTTTTGTCCACTGCGTTCTGGGGATCGGCCAAGCCTCTTCATGGCGTTGTTCGAAATGGTCGACGTGCCGGATCTGCAATTGCAGTTTGGGTTGGGTGGTCTCCCAACCGTTGTTCACATTTTTCAGGTAGAAATTAAAAAAGCGTTTTTGGATGTCCACGCCATAATCGGTATACAGTCCTGCCCAATGCGCCCCTCCGTGCATTTCGAGCCACTTCTGTTTCGACCCGGACCGCACAAAGCCTTCGATGTTGCCGCGCAAGTGCAGGCCTTGTCCGCCCCAATTGCCCGCAGAAAGCAGCGGCACTTCGATGTCATCAAAAATGCCCCGGCGCGCGGCATAGTACGCATCGTCCATGGGGTGGTCCAGCAGTTCCTGCCACATCGGGACGCGATTTGCGGCAAGCTCTTCTTCGGTAAGCGTTTCCGGTCCGCACACCAATTCACCGGTGAGGTCGCTAACCGGCCCTCTGGTACCTAACCCATGCTGCACATTGCGAACTTGCATGTCCTGCCAATTTTTTGCAAAAGAACACAGGATGCCGCCGTGATGCGTTCCATCCCGATACCGGTCCGAGTAGCCTTCCCAAATGCACATGGCCTTCAGGTGCGGGGGTTTTAAAGCGGCAACCCGCCATTGATTCGTGCCGTAGTACGATATTCCGGCGAGGCCGATATTGCCGTTCGACCATTGCTGATGGCCAGCCCATTCAATGCACTCGTAAAAGTCGCGCGTTTCGCGAGGCGAGTGGTGATCCACAACGCCGGGGGATCTTCCTGCTCCTCGTGAATCAACCCGAATGCAAATGTAGTTGTCGGGCACCCATTTTTCAGGATCCAGCACTTCCCAGTTTTGGTAGCGATTGCTTGAGCCCGCTGCGGTATCCGGATGGTCGTGCACCATTTTTTCCCAAGCCGTCGGGTAGCCCTTTTGAAAACCCAGTCCCTTTCCGTAGGGTCCATAGCTAATCAGGGCCGGGTATTTTCCCGATTGGACGGGTCTAAAAATATCCGCCCTTAAGATCACGCCGTCATCCATTGGGATGGGAACGTCCCAGTCAATTTGCATGCCATCGCGAATTTCGGATTTAAAAGAAAGGTCGGTAGGGGTATTCATCGTGGTGTCTTTTCGGTTCGGTTTATTGGGCTTGCAAGCCGGCATTTTGGATAATTTTTGAGTACCGCACAAAATCCGCTTGAATAACCTCTTTAAAGTAATTGGGCGAATGGGACTCGACATACAGTTCCATGTTTTTCAATTTATCGTCCACTTCCTTTTGAGACATGGCGGCATTAATGGCCTGATTCATTTTCAAAATAATTTCCGGGGGCGTTCCCGCGGGAGCAACGTAGCCAAACCAGCCGGCGGCATTAAAACCCGGAATCACTTCATTGGTTAATTGGGCGTCTTGCCAAGCGGGTATGCGAGACGCTGCAGTAATGCCCAGCAATTTCAATTTGCCAGACTGGATGTGCGGTACAAACGTAGCCATTCCGAGGATCCCCACTTGAACCTGCCCGCCGATGACGTCGGTCGCAACCTGGACGCTGCCTTTATAGGGCACATGGATGTAGTCGAATCCTGCGCGCATGCGCAAATCTTCGAAGGTTAAAAAAGGGTATCCCCCTTCGCCATTGGTAGCGACGGTTAAGGTTTTGGGATTGGCTTTGGCATAGGCAATCATCTCTTTGATATTGTTAAAAGGCGTATTGGGGGTCGAGACGATTCCCTGAAAATTGGTAGTGATGAGGGCGATCGGTTCTATGTCCTTGAGGGGGTTGTATTTCACGCTTTTGAGGGTGTTGGGCAAGACGATCAGGTTCCCGGTTTGGGCGGATGCAAAGGTGTATCCGTCGGGCGGGGACCGTACTAAATTGGCGATACCCACAGAGCCGCTGCCACCCACGACGTTTTCCACAATGATGGGCTGACCCAATATCTCGGTGAGCTTTGGGGCGATCATCCGGGTGGTTAAATCGATCGAATCGCCCGGGGGAAACGGGATGATGATCTTGATCGGTTTGGTCGGCCAGGTTTGCGCCAGAACCTTTGCAGAGTGCACTGTCTGGAAGAGGCAAAAGAGGAACAAAAAAACAGCATAAGGAAATGTTCCTCGGCGCCAAAAAATTGCCTTACCGATCGGTCGATGAATCAGCACGATGTTGTCTCCCATTTTTACTTCTTCTTATTCCTTGAATCTTATAGTAAAACGCCTACATAGGAGAGGGGTTTGGGGTAATCCATTAGACGGCTTTCAAGTAGGATGTCGTTCGAGTAGGGGATCGGTTTTAAGATGGGTTGTTTTGCATCGCTCAAATGCCAACATTTTCTTTTCATCGTTTTTTATGTCCCAATCGCCGCCCGCAAAAAATCTTGTTATATTTAGCCGTAAACAGCACTCAATACAATTATTAAAACCGGAGACGACAGTGATAAGCAAACGCTTGATGCAGTTGGTACTGAACTGTGGCTATTTATTTTTGGCAGGCTTCCTGCTTTCCAATCCTGCAGTTGCCGATCCGATTCCCAAAGGGGCTATTTCCCAAAATATCGATGTCATTGGCTACTCCAATTTAAATGAGCGGCCAGGATTCAAAATCACCGTCAAGAAAACCCCTGACCAATGGCTGCTCTATCTAGGGCATTTTTGGGAGCCGGGGTGGAGTATTTTGGACGTTACTAAACCGGCGGATCCGAAAGTGGTCAAATTTATTCCGGGCCCAAAAAACACCTGGACGTTGCAAGTCGACTTGGCCGACAACAAACTGATTACTGCCTTAGAAAAGAAACCGGAAGCGTGGGGTGGCGACGCAACGCAAGGCAATGATGAAGGCGTACTGATTTGGGATCTCAAGGATCCAGTCAATCCCCAGCAAGTAGGCCAGTACCGCACTGGGGGATCAGGCACCCATCGGGATGCTTACCAAGGCGGTCGCTACATGCATTTGGCTGCCGGCATGTCCGGCTATGACGGGAACATCTACGTCGTTGTGGACATTTCCGATCCAGCAAAACCTGTGGAAGTCAGTCGCTGGTGGATACCCGGCCAAAACAAAGCGCAAGGCGAAAAATTCGCCGCGGACATTCCAGGTAAACCGAGTTTGCATGGTCCACCCGTTATCAAAGGCAATATTGCCTTCCTGTCGTATGGTTCGGCGGGCATGGTGACCTTGGATATCAGCGACATTACCAAACCCAAACTCATCAGTCGCCTCGGTTTTTCCCCTCCATTTCTCAACGACATTGGGGTGCATACGATCGTTCCGGATATGGATAAGAAAGTTGCTTATGTGAATTCCGAAGCGATTCAAAACCAGTGCAAGGAAGCGCTGAACCAAGTGTCCGTAGTGGATATTTCCAATCTCGAAAAACCGCAGTTGATATCGATGTTTCCGTTGCCCGTTCCACCCAAGGGCTACTTCGCTACGGATTTTTGCAAAGTGGGTGGACGCTTTGGCCCCCACAACCAAAATCAACTTTTTCACAACCCGGATGTCAAGCCTTTGGGCGATCTCGTTTACATAACGTATTTCAACGCCGGCTTACGGGTATTTGACGTGAGCAATCCGCGCCAACCCATAGAGGTGGGCTATTTTCTTCCACCGCAACCGAAAAAACGATATGGGCCCGTGCCCGCCGATAGACTGGCCCTGCAAACCGAAGACGTTTTGGTCGATGCCCGCGGATACGCCTACGTGACGAATAAGAATCAGGGGCTGTGGATACTCCGATTGAAGGAGTTGCCCAAGCCCTAAATGCCCATCGAGTAAGTCTTGTCTAACAACAATCAAAAACTCATAAATGAAAGTTCGGGGTTGAGTGAACTGCATTTGGGAAAATCGGTATTGAATAAGACATTATTCGTAGCGGCTGCTGCCGCATTCGTTGCCGGTTCAACCATGGCTAAATCTCCTTTTGAGGGGGCATATGTTGAGGTTGCTACCGGTTATCAGAAAACATCCGTAGGTAGCGTGACGGCGAATAATATGGATGGCGGTGGCGCATATTCCATGATCGCTCCGGCACAAAGTACAGGCAAGACCCCATTGATGCTGGGTCTGGGGTATACCGTTTCGGTTGCCCCTCAATTTGTATTTGGCCTGGGTGCACAGTACCAAGCCATTCGCTCTACCTCCAGTACGACCACTTTTATCGTTCCAGAGGGGTGCTCAGGCCAATGCGGTGGGACTCAATATCAAATATCCAATCAATACAGTATCTTTGTTGCTCCGGGTTACGCGATTGATCAAGATCGGCTTGCGTATTTCAAGGTCGGCTATTCCAGCCAGACGGTGCAATCTTCTTACCAACAAGGGCATGCGAATGATCCGGCCAATGGCGCATCATTTGGCACCAGTGTTGTCAGCGGGTATATTTTGGGCATAGGCTATAAGCAAATGATTGCCGGCGGCCTGTATGGATTTTTGGAGGGCAACTATTACGGTTATGGCAAGGCATCGTTTAACAACTCGCTCAATAATGGCGTTGGAAAGGTGCAGACAACCGTATCAGGTTACAACCCGCTTTCCTCGGCCCTGAATTTTCTTGTGGGCGTAGGGTATGCGTTTTAACGCTGTTTTCAGTTTGCATTGAGATTCCCAATTACCCGCCGCTCTAAACCCGCACAAAGAAACACGCTTTACTTTAAAACAGTCTGAAGAGAAGGTTGAAGAAGGGGGTTCGTTTTTGAGTGGATTGACTTGCGCTATCTAGGACTATCAATCGATGGGCGTTAGCAAGGCCTCCCCTGAAAAATGCCGATTCGCATTATCAATGAATCGCTGGACCACGGCATCAATCGCCTCTGGCGAGGTGCCGGCAACGTGGGGAGTGAGAATCGCATTCTCAAACTTCAATAGCGCTTGCGGAGGTGTGGGTTCGCTTTCATAGACGTCTAGTGCCACCGCAGCAATACTCTTTTCTTGCAAGGCGTTTGCAACGGCTTGGGTATCGACCAAGCTGCCCCTGGAAATGTTGACGAGCACTCCGTTCGAACCCAGTACCTTGAGGATTTGGGCGTTAACGATGTGTAAAGTGCTTTGACCGCCCGGCGCTGCTACCACCAGATAGTCACACCATTGCGCTAGGCCGACCAGCGTATCAAAGTAGCGGTAGCCGGTTTCATCGTGTCGAGAGCGGCTGAAATAACCCACTTCCAATTCAAATCCTTTGGCCCGCTTAGCAATTTTTCTACCCACTCCGCCCATGCCAAGAATCCCCATTTTCTTAAATGAAAAATTGGGGGGTCTTGGAATATCGTCGCGCCACATCCCATTGCGTACGCCGGCATTGAGTAACGGGATGCGACGTACTGCTGCTATGAGAATACCCATCGCGTGATCGGCAACACAATCATCATTCGTGCCCGCCCCATTGCAGACTCGAATCCCCCGGGATTTGGCGTATTCCAGGGCGACATTCTCATAACCCACACCCAGGGTGCAGATAATTTCCAGATTGGGCATGGCATCGATTTCAGCAGGCAGCAAGCCATTCGTGCCATTGGTCAAGACTACCCGGATATCCTTGCCGTATTGGTTGAGTTGCGCGGTGCCGTTTGAGCGGTCCTTACCCAAATCGTCGTTGGGGGCGTAGATCAATTCAAAGTGCTGGGAAACCCGATCGCGGTGCATTTCGGAAAGGTAGATCAAGACGAGTAATGACGGTTTCATGTGGTCTGGTTTTGTTGAAATGGGGAGCGGGTTGAGCGGTTTATTTTGCTTCGGTTTTTAGTCAAGTTTTTCTACGTGTGCAAACAAGGAACCCAAGGAGGCACAACAATTCCTAGCACCACTATAAATTGTTAGGGGGGTGATTAGGGAAATTCCGTTTAATAGAATGGGTTTTGGTTTGGACTGTTCGTGAATTTCGCAATCCCCATGTGGACTGCTAGAATAAAGTTGCAAATCCATCTGCGTTGGAGATTCAAGGGACCCCGTCGTGTACTATCTTGGAATCATTCTCCTTCACGTTCAAAAAGAATCCTCTTCATGTACTTCAATTCCAGCTTATCCAACACGACGATTGTGAAGTGGCATCAAGGTGTATTGATCCTGACGATTTTTCTATTGGCACTCAATATTGCCATTGCTCAGCCCGCCGGATATCCAAATAAGCCGATTGTGTTGATTGTTCCCTATACGCCGGGAGGCGGTGTTGATACGATTGCTAGGCTGATTTCGCAACCCCTATCCAAAAAACTGGGACAGCCTATTGTGATTGAGAACAAAGCTGGAGTTTCCGGAATCGTTGGTACGCAATTCGTAGCACGCGCCAAACCGGACGGGTACACATTGCTTGCGGGCAATACGACTACCAATGCCACGAATTTCTTCTTAACCAAAAATTCCGGGTATGACCCCATCAAGGACTTTGTACCGTTAGCATTGCTCGATCAAGGGCCCACGGTACTGGTGGTCTCCGGTAACAGTCGATTTAACTCAGTGCAGGACATCATCAAGGAATCAAGAGCCAATCCCGGTTCACTCAATTACGGAAGTAGCGGCACCGGAAGCTCCCATCATCTCACCGCCGAGCTATTTCAGAGCATGACCAAAACCAAGATGCAGCACATTACCTATAAAGGTTCGGCCAATGTGGATGCCGACATCATTGGCGGCCAACTCGACTTGACTTTTGAGGTCATTCCCGTTGCCGTCCCGTTTATCAAGAGCCATCATTTAAAGGCTTTGGGTGTGAGCAGCAAAAATGAGATGCCCGCGCTTCCAGGGGTCAAGCCGATTGCCGAGTTGGGCGTCCCCGGTTTTGAAATGTCCACCTGGAAGGGTATTTTTGCGCCTGCGGGAACCCCACCTGAAATCGCGGACTATCTTGGTCGGCAAATTTCGGAGGTGGTGAAGACGCCTGAAATCGAAAAGAAAATGCAAGAGCTTGGATTGATTCCGGATGGCAGGCGCAATGCCGAATTTGGCAATTTCTTGCGCCAGGATATTGCCCGTTGGGAAAAATTATTCAAAGAAGTGAATATTACGGCGGATTAACTTAATAAATTGGTGAATGAAATGATGAAGCTTGCTAAGCTCGATATCCAGGCGGTTCGTGTTCCATTGCAAAAGCCCATTCCTAGCGGACGCATGACGATTTACTCGGCAGATGCATTGTTGGTATCGCTCATTACCAATGACGGGTTGGTTGGGGAGGGGATGGTGTTCGTATTAAATGGCCATCGGCTTGCCATCTTGCGTGAAACGATTCTCAGTTTAGAACCCTTGTTGACCGGAATGGACTTGGAAATGGGGGGCGCCATTTGGGCCAAAATGTGGTCTGACATCGGATTTTTGGGGCATCGCGGTTTGGCCACGGTTGCCATGTCGGCGATCGATATGGCCTTGTGGGATTTGCGAGGCAAGAAGGCGGGGCTCAATGTCAGTCGCCTCCTTGGATCGTGCAGGGAGCACATGCCCATTTACCGCAGTGGCGGCTTACGCCTTTCCCAAAGCATCGATGAATTGCAGGCGGAGGCATCCGACATACTCGGTCAAGGATTTAAGGCTTTGAAAATGTCGCTTGGAAATGCGTCGATCCAAGAGGATGTCAAGCGTGTTCGTGCGGTCCGCGAGGTACTGGGTTATCACATTGCATTGATGAGCGATTGCAATCAGTCCTTTTCAGTGAATCAAGCCATTCGACTGGGCAGGGAACTGGAGGAATACCAGCTGGCCTGGATCGAGGAGCCGATCCCGTACCACAACCACGCAGGTGAGGCGGCGATCGCGCTGGCACTCGATACCCCAATCGCCAGTGGTGAAAATGAATTTACCAGGCTGGGTATGATGGAAATGCTAAGACAGGGTTCGGCCGATATTTTGATGCCTGACCTGCAGCGAATGGGTGGTCCTACTGAATTAATCAAGGTTGCCCATGCTGCTGAACTCATGAATATCTCGGTTGCTCCCCACCTATTTTCCGAAATGAGTTTAGCCCTAGGTGCGGCAATGCCCAATGCGATTTACGTTGAATACATGCCTTGGTTTTCCCCTTTGTACACCGAGTCGCTTGAACTGGATCAGGCTGGAAATGTTCCGGTCTCCTCGAAGCCTGGATGGGGTTTTTCATTCAGCCAGGAAGCGATTGCCAAATACAAGTACGAGTAGCGCTATTGGTTTGTTCGGGATTGTATTTATGGCTCAGGAGTTCGTGCCATCGATCAAGATGAATGCAATTCGCGCAGGCTTCCCGGAACGGTTTGCCCACGCATGGTTCGTTCCGCGCTGGATCAATACGTCACCCGCTTTGAGGATGGTTTCCTCGTTATCCAAGATGGCGGTGAGCTCGCCGAAAATAATGAGTGCGTAGTCAACCGTTTCGGTAATGTGCATTCCTGGGTGGTCGCCGGGTTTGAGATCATGCCCCGCATCTTGGTACAAATTGGAAAACGTGGCATCCTGTTGGCGTTTGAGTTCGATAGGGTCCTGCGGCTCTGGCGGGTAATCAATAATGCGCAGGATGTTGCCGTTTTTCGGAGGCAGGATTCCTTGGTGTGCGGCAATCGCATCGGGAGATAAAATCCTCGCGGGACTTTCTTTGGTGATCCAAATATTGCTGACTCGATACCCTGGTCTTTCCGGTACGGTGCGGACGGCGGGCGTTGGGCCATCCTCCACAATATAGGACTTGCCGTTCGCAGCATTTTCGGTAACGACACGGCGGATTGGTGCCAGTTCAGTATTCATCAACACGTTCCAATAAAAGTTACAAAGGCGTAATGCCGATTTCCCTCACTACCTTGCCCCACTTGATCGATTCCGATTTCAAATACGCATTGAACCACTCCACGTTGCCGCCGACCGGCTCAAAACCTAAGCCAGCCAAACGCTCTTTAAAATCGGTCTGATTGACAATCTTGTTGATGTCGGAATTGATCTTGTTGACAATGGCAACCGGCGTCGCGCTGGGAACAAAGGTACCCACCCAGGTGTAGTCCTCAAAGCCCGGGAAGCCCGATTCGGAAACCGTGGGAACGGTTGGCAACGAGGGAATTCGTTTGGAGCTCGTAACCGCCAAGCCCCTGAGTTGCCCCGACTTGATGAGTTGACTGGCCGCTGGCGCAGCAACGCTTCCCAACTGCACTTCCCCGGTCATGACGGCATTGACTGCGGGCCCTGCGCCCTTGTACGGAATGTGCTCGACCTGTACTTTTGCCAACACCTTGAATAAATATTCGGCGGATAAATACGGAGTCGTACCATCGCCTGGCGAGCTGTAATTGAGTTTCCCGCCCTTGGCTTTTTCAATGGCGTCTTTCAAGGTCTTCTCAGCAAAACCCGAACCCGTAATAATCACATTCGGTGCTGAAGCGATATCGGCAATGCCAATGAAATCTTTTTCCAGGTTGTAACCCGGATTGATAAACAGGCTCGTGTTGACGGCGACCGAACTCGTATTCAATAAAATGGTGTAGCCGTCAGGAGCCGATTTGGCCACTTGGGCGGTGCCGGTGTTGCCGCTCGCTCCAGGGCGATTGTCGACTACCACGGCTTGGCCCCACAACTCCGACAGCTTTTGACTGAGGAGTCTTGCAATGATGTCGGTGGGTCCGCCGGGTGCGTACGGCACCACAAACTTCACCGTCTTATTCGGGTAGTCCGCATTTACCGCTTGCGCGCACGCATTCATCAGAGGGCACGCTGCGAAAATAACCAGCGAAATGGTGAGCGCCGACCGCCTCGAAAAGAATCGAGCAGGGCATAGCTTGCTGAACTTGATCACTACTTGTCTCCAAAGCCTTCACGGCTTTTTTATATTTTTTAACTAAGGGGTATAGTTCATTCCGATAGCCTCAAATTTGTTTTGTAATCCACGCTTTTCTTTATTCTATATTGGAATGGGTTGGTCCCTCAAATAATTTTTACGAGTTCGCTTATGAATAAAACGAGTATGGGCAGTTGGGTTGAATCGGCCAATGAGCCCGATTGCGATTTTCCAATTGAAAATTTGCCCTTTGGACAATTTCGGCTGGAGAGTGGTCTTCATGGTCAAAAACACATTGGGGTGGCGATCGGATCCCAGATCCTCAATTTGTCCGCTGTACACGCTCTGGTTGAAATGCCAATCGAATTACACGATGCCGTTCATCTTCTCTCTATGGGCGAGATGAATGGCTACATGTCGTTGCCCTCGACAATACATTGCCGATTTAGGGAATGGCTCATGTCGTTATTGGAGCGGGGCAGTAAATTTCAAGCCCAACTGCAGACTGCCTTGGTTGAACAAAGCGCCGTCACGATGGAGTTGCCTTGTTTCATACACGACTATACGGATTTTTACGCATCGATCAATCACGCCACCACCGTTGGAAAAATGCTTCGACCAACAGACCCTCTTGCGGCGAATTACAAGTGGGTGCCGGTGGGTTACCACGGGAGGGCTTCATCGCTTCGGCCGTCCGGCGTCCCCATTCAAAGGCCCATTGGCCAAACTAGGGCCGGCGAAGGGAAGCCTCCGCATTTTCAAGCCACGCGCCGTTTGGATTTTGAACTGGAATTGGGCATCTTTATCGGCAAAGGCAATGCGATTGAATCCACGATTCCGATTGCCGAGGCCGAAGAGCATTTTTTTGGCATGTGCCTATTGAATGATTGGTCTGCCAGGGATATTCAAGGTTGGGAGGCGCAGCCTTTGGGACCATTTTTGGGGAAAAATTTTGCAACCACCATTTCCCCATGGATCGTTACGCGAGAAGCTTTAGAACCTTTTCGCGTGGCCTGGAATCGCCATCCTCAGGACCCCCAGCCATTGGAATACCTAAACGATGCGAGAAATCGCGAGCACGGTGGAATTGAAATCCACCTTGAGGTCCAGATCGAAACCCAAAAAATGCGGGATGAAAATCAACCCCCTTACACATTCACCTCTTCGGAATTTAGCGATGCCGCGTATTGGACGGTGGCGCAACTGATTGCGCACCACGCCAGCAACGGCTGCAATCTGAGCGCTGGCGACCTGATGGGAACGGGAACGCTCTCAGGATCCAAACCGGAAAATGCGGGTTCATTGCTGGAGTTAAGCAATGGAGGCAAAAATCCCATCACCCTTCCGAACGGTGAATTGCGTTCGTTTGTTGAAGACGGCGATCAAATTACGATGAAAGCGTATTGCCAGATGCTAAATGCTGTCAGAATCGGGTTTGGAGAATGCAGCAATCGCATTAAGCCTGCGCCAACCCCACGCAATTAGCCCAAGCCTGAAAGGCGGGGGTGCCGTTCGCAGTTGAGAAATGCATACGCGTTGTCGATTCAATTAAAACTAGATGGATTCATCCACGAGCAATTATTAACCGGAGATATTGGCATGGCGAATGGGATTTTCAACACAAGAGAAAAAACAAGCCTACTGAAAAGATGGGCGATCCTGATTGGACTAGGCGTAGTTGGCGTGATGGGGTTGGCGTCGCCATCCATGTCACAAGAGGCATACCCCAACAAGCCGATTAATATCATTGTTCCTTTTGCGCCCGGGGGGATCGGCGATCTGGTTGCAAGGTTGATGGTGGAGTCGGTATCCGAGCAACTGAAACAACCCGTGATCGTTTTAAACAAGCCTGGCGGGGGCGGCGCGATCGGATCCGCATTTGTGGCCAAGGGGGCGACAGACGGGTACAACATTCTGATTGTGAACAGCGGTAATGTGACCTACCCAGATGCGGAGCGTTTGGCCGGCCATAAACCGTTGTATGAAATGTCTCAACTGGAGCCGATCGCGCTCCTCACGAATGATCCGATGTACCTGGTTGTGAATGCAGAAACCCCGTATAAAAATCTCGCCGACTTGGTGAAGGCAGCGCAATTAAAGCCCGATGCGATCGATTACTCTTCCGCAGGAAACTTAACCCCCAATAATCTGGGCTTTGAAATGTTTGGGGATGAAATACACACCTCATTTAATCAGATTCAATATAAGGGGTCT
This sequence comes from uncultured beta proteobacterium, assembly GCA_903826775.1. Lineage (GTDB taxonomy): Bacteria > Pseudomonadota > Gammaproteobacteria > Burkholderiales > Burkholderiaceae > Polynucleobacter. The sequence continues at coordinate 17,722 of CAIKFU010000136.1, forward strand.
GGATTGGCAGTGGTGGCCGTACTGGGTGGAGAAGTCCCAACCTCTCTTTTAAACCCGGGTACCTTAAGCGGGCAATTGGGTTCTGGCAGACTGCGCGTCTTGGCAGTCAGTTCGGAGAAAAGGCACCCCTTAGTGCCCGAGGCGCCCACGTTTCATGAGCTGGGCTACGATTTTGAATATTCAATCTATACGGGTTTTTATGTTGCTGCGGGTACGCCAGAAAACATTGTCCGGAAAATTAGGCTTGCCGTTCAAAATGCCGCAAAGTCTGAAAAATTAATTACGGCCATGAAGCTTGGCAATTTTCAATTGGATTATCGTGACGGGCCTGAATTTAAAAAATACGTAGACGAGAGTTCGGCCAGAGTGATCAAGGTGCTCAAAAAAATCGTCAAGCCTGATTCCGAAATGGGCAAGTAAGATTGCAATCAACCCCAATAGATCAATAGTCAACCATGGGAGCAATCCAGCATTGATTCATGAAGGCGGGTTGTACGCTTTGCTCGACTAATAGAATGGTTAAGTCTTTGGCTTTGAGGTTTGCAAACAACGCCAACATTTCATCCGCTAAAACGGGCATGATGCCTTCGGATGGCTTATCCAGCAAAATCACCTTGGGTTTGCCAATCCAGGCCCTCGCGATGGAGGGCATTTGTTGTTCGCCGCACCTAGAATGAAGGGCTCAAACTATCCAGAGCCGTTTGCCTCGTTCATGGATGGTAAGTGATTGTTGGCTTTAGAGAAAGCTTGTTAGTTCTTAACTATGAAATGTATTGCCTTAAAATGGCTGGTAAACATTCATTAGCCCTGATTTTTAATTTTAATCAAATAACATAAGTTGGAGACATCGTGGGGCATGACAAAAAAGTCCGTATAAATTTTTTCCTTTCATTAATCTGGCTGGCGAGCTCAACAATCATTTCTGTTTCTGGGTGTTGGGCGCAAACCTATCCAGATAAACCAATCCGCATGATTGTTCCATTCCCGCCCGGGGGAGGAAATGATGTGATTGCTAGAATTGTTGCAACGAAATTATCGGCAAACTTAAAGCAAAGTGTTTTTGTGGATAACCGTGCCGGAGCAAATGGTATTGTAGGTTTAACGGCATTAATGCAGTCCGCATCCGATGGGTATACGTTGGGAATCGCAGCCGCAGGACCGATGGCGGTAAATCCAAGTCTATATGAAAAGTTACCCTACAACCCCGTAAATGATTTTGAGCCAATAACCAATATGGTTATTTATCCCTTGCTACTGGTTGTTAATCCCAAGGTACCCGTCTATACAGTACAAGATGTTTTAAAAATTTCTCGTGAAAAACCCGGTACTTTGTTTTACGCTTCCCCAGGAAGTGGAAATTCAGGACATTTGGCTGGAGAGCTATTTAATAGTATGGCCAAGGTCAATACGGTTCATGTGCCTTATAAGGGGCAGGCACCAGCAACCGCAGATCTCCTGGCCGGTCAGGTTCAAATGTTATACAGCAGTATTCCGTCAGTCATCGAATTTATTCATGAAGGCCGCTTGAGAGCTATTGCAATTGGATCTTCTAAACGCCTTCCTTCAATGCCCAATGTTCCCACCATTTCTGAAAGTGGAGTGCCTGGTTATGAGGCGTATTCTTGGATTGGAATTGTTGCGCCAAAAGGAACTCCCAAGCCAATTATTCAGCGCTTGAATAAGGAGATTTCTAGCATTTTGAAAAATAAAGATCTAGAGACTGAGTTACTCAATCAAGGCGCTATTCCGGTTGGTGATAGCCCCGAGCATTTTCAGGCCTACATTAAGGATGAGATTCTTAAATGGGGTGCAGTGGTGCGTTCGGCGAATATTAAAGCCGAATAAATAATGAATTTAAAAAAATAATAGGTATCAATAATGGATAAAAGAAAAATTGGAATGATCGGGCTTGGGATTATGGGTGGGGCAATGGCCAAGCAGCTAATTGAATTAGGCTATACGGTGTTTGGTTATGACATCAGTCAGGATTGTTTGGATCTGCATTGTCAGAATGGGGGTCAAGCAGCTAAAGACATTGAATCATTGGTGATGAATGCTGATATCGTTATTCTTTCTTTGGCAACATCTCAGGCGTTACTCGATTCTGCTCAAAAATTATCTGCAGCTTTGAGAAAAAGACCTCATGCGGGGTTGATTTTGATTGAAACCAGCACATTGCCATTAAATGATAAGGAGTACTTCCAACAAACTGTCCAAGCGGAAGGCATCAGAATATTAGATTGCCCCATTAGTGGAACGGCAGTTCGTTTGTCCGAACGTGCGTGGACCTTTTTTTGTAGCGGCCCAGTCTCAGCTTATGAGGAGACGATCGAAATTTATGATGCGTTTACCGATACCCATCCTTATGTAGGCGAATATGGTTCTGGTACGAAGATGAAGTACGTCGCCAACCATTTAGTGGCAATTTATAACGTTGCCTACGGCGAATCGATCACGCTTGCTAAAAAACTAGGGTTGAATCCGCAGGACGTATTGGATTTATTTGGCAATAGTCCAGTAATAGGCACAGGAGTGATGCGTTTGAGAATGAAAATGATGGTTGATGATTCTTTTGTTCCGCCTACTATGAAGGTTCAGGTTTGGCAGAAGGATATGCAGGTGATTGGTGATGCAGCAAAGGCAGTCGATTGTCCAACCCCTATTTTTAACGCTTGTGCTGGAATTTATACTGCAGCAATGGCTCAGGGTTTAGCGATGGAGGACACGGCTTCAGTTGTAAGGGTGTATGCGGGTATGGCGGGCTTATAGTTTTTTATCTAGCGAATGCCTCTAATGGTCGGCAAGCGAACCATGGCCGGTTGAGGATTGGTTGTCCGTCGTAGGAGAATGTGATCTGGTATGCGGGAGCGGTCAGCGTTTGCCATTTCAGATAAAAGTCCTCAACCGTAGCAATACGCTTTCATGCCATCATTTTTAAAAACCAAAACTTGCAATCCAATACACTTGTTACATGGCATATTGAATCAACAGAAGAATCAACTCAAGATTCGCAAATAAAAATATGAAGGTGGAGACAGCAATGAAAATGAAGGCCGCACTTTATTATGGGTTTGGCGAAGCGAAAGATGTGTTAAAGACAGAGGCTATCCAGGTTCCAGAAATTGGCCCTGGCCAAGTGCGGGTGAAGTTATTCGCATCGGGCGTCAACCCTTCGGACTATAAAATGAGGCGCGGTTCCCGGCCGTTGATGGGTGAATGGCAAATACCAGGTAGTGATGGTGCCGGGATGATTGATGGCGTAGGAGATGGCGTTCCCGTCAGCAGGATAGGGGAACGGGTGTGGATTCTCAATGCGGCATACCTACGACCTCTTGGCACTTCGGCGCAATATACGGTAGTGGAAAATTGGATGGCACAAAGGCTTCCCGATCGCCTAAGCTATGCCGAGGGAGCTTGTCTTGGAATACCCGTGATGACGGCGCACCAGTGCGTATTTGGAGATGGCCCAATCAGAGGAAAAACCATCTTGGTTGCCGGGGGCGCTGGGGTTGTGGGCCATTATGCAATTCAGTTGGCAAAGTGGGGCGGGGCAAGCGTCATCAGCACAATCAGTTCAGCTGAAAAAGCAAAAAGCGCACTTCAGGCGGGTGCGGATGCGGTGATTAATTACCGCCAAGAAGACGTAGAAAATCGGGTAAAAGAAATCACCAATGGGGAGTTGGTTGATAGGATCATTGAAGTCGATTTTGGTGCGAACTTGGAATTGAATTCGAAAATCTTAAAATCGGGAGGCGTAAGTGTGATGTATGCCTATACGACTCAACCCCAATTGCCATTGCCAATCCCAACGTTGATGTCAAAAAACATCACGCTAAAATTTACGTTGGTGTATACGATTAGCGACTTTGATCGTCAAAAAATATTTGACGATATGCAAAAATGGCTGGAAGAAACGCGCCCCATTTTTCAGATCGCCCGGGAATTTAAATTAGACGAGGTCGTGAAAGCCCATGAATTGGTCGAGTCGGGGAAAAAGATTGGCCACGTTCTGTTAAGAATCGATCATTAAGACTGAGCAGCGGTTGGGTATTGAACCCGGTCCCATGGCGCAAGAGCTTGCAAAATAAATCAGAGGCAATCGGGCATTTCGGTCTTGGCCTGCATGGAAGTTCAAGTTGGGAATTACCGTTGAATGGTATTCATACCCCAATGTTGGATCGCCTGCGCTGCAATGGGAGAGCTTAATAGCTGGATCAGTTTTGAGGCCGATTCAGAATGTTTGGCATCTTTTACGATGGCCGCCGCAAAAGTTTGGATGAGTTGCACTTCCTTTGGCAGCGGACCGATGTAGTCAATGCCCGGTACGTTCGCCAATTCGCTACTGGGTTGAATGGCGATACCCACTTCCTTGGCGGCCAATAGCGCGGTTGCCTCGCTCCCACGCTCGGTGACCCTCACCGTAATCTGGTCGGCAATTCCCATGTGCGGAAAGACTTCGGTCGTAAGGTAAATGCCGCTAGTGCTGCCGGGTACCACAATCGATTTGATTTTCAAGAGCGATTGCTTGAGTGCCGGGACGGTGCTGATGTCCGGTTTGGGTATGCCGGTTGGCACTGCTGCTCCCAAGGGTGCTGTAGCCAGATCGACATCGCTGCCGGGTTGAATTTTTCCAGCGGCCATTAACTCGCTAAGGCCTTCGCGGGACAAGATTACCACATCGGGGCTCGCTCCCGCCGCCAACTGCGCCTTGATGGTCTTGGGCCCAGACCCTTGTGACGCTCCAGATAGGCTGGTGACTGCAATGCCGGTCGACCGTTCAAATTGCGGAAGTATCTGCTTATAAGGACCGCTAAAGCCGCCGGAAATCAGGACTTCCAATTGTGCCATTGCCGTTGTACTGAAAAACAGTGCCCCCATCCAAATTAGTAAGTATTTCAAGTACCATCCCTTTGTCTTATTGTAATTCGTATCTCGCGGATTTATTTTAACAACCATGCTCACAAGAGTGATGTCTGCTTGTCGGTGCCAAAGCGGATGTTTGAATAAATCCATGCAATAAGTGCTTTCGACCCATAGCGGTCGTTTCAATCAAACTGTTTTGACCTGATTGCTCTTCACAAACTGATTGAATTCCTCCAGCGGGACCGGGCGGCTAAAGAGGTACCCCTGGAAAAACTCGCACCCGTTTTTCAGTAAGAACTCACGCTGCTCCTTGGTCTCCACCCCTTCGGCAATAATCCCCAGTTCCAAACTCTTGGCCAAGGTGATGATCGCCCGCACAATCGAACACGCATGGGGGTCTTGGGGAAGATCCCGTACGAAGGATTGGTCGATCTTCAATTGATCCAAAGGAAGCTTTTTCAGGTAGGACAAGGAGGAGTAGCCCGTACCAAAATCGTCCA
>CAIKFU010000137.1 GCA_903826775.1 uncultured beta proteobacterium
ATCACTGTCACAACAATGCAATATTTATAATTCAATATAAAAACTTATATAACAGATACTATATATATCTTGACATCCATAGCTCGTCAAATTCCAGAACATTATCGAAACCGGTTAAATGAATCCTAAAAATAAAAAACAATTATTTGATACAGAGGTTGATCCACAAATTTCCGAAGGTTTAAAGTTAATTAAATTAAAAATGCAATCTAGACAAAACAGAACCCTTTCAGAACTTGGCAAAACCATATCGGAACTTAAAAACGGCGTCTATGATGTCAATCGACCGCCAGAAGATTAAAACAACCTAATATATAACTTAAAAAGACACCTAAAAACCCCATTTACATGGGGTTTTTAGCTTAATTTATTCAGTCACCTCAATTTGCTTAACGCGTTTTTTTGACGTTATCTTTTCTTGATTAACATTTAAGCTCTTATTTGATGTTAGAAAACTATCTATGCTACTTTCAAAATTACCAAAAACCTCATTTGCTACAGCCTGAATTTGATCAAAATGCTGCAACATTGCCTCAAAGACTGTTTTAAATGTGGATAGATAAACCTCAGAACCCTTCGGTGTATTTTCAGTAATACTATCCACCAAGTTGCTTAATTCACTTTTTGTATCGTCAACCGCTGAATCAATTGCATTTGTCAATTCGCGCCGACATTGGCACACTGCCTGATACAATTTTCCCTGATAAGTTAGCAAATATTGGTTTGTATTTTTTAAAACAAGATCATGAGTAATTGGTAAAAATTTGTTAACATCCTTAATAGTTGACAACTCGGAAATTGTTGCTTGACTCAGGGTCGTAAATTCCTTTGTCAGCTCAAAATGAATCTCGGTCAAATTATTGATATTTTCTATAATTGCCTGACTTGCCATACGAGCAAATTCAGAGGACTTAATTTGATACCATGAAATTTGATTGTGTGTCATATTTTGCAACATTAAAATCTCCTAAAAAAATATTAAAAAAATGATGCGTAGCACAAATAAAATTAACAAAGTAATAAGTCATTAATATGTAAACAGCCTTAAGGACATTAAGATAGCGCACACGGTATGTAGTAAAAATGCAAGCACAAAAGTAGGTAAAAAAAATCAAATATGACAGTTTAACCTTCTAAAATATTCATCATTTTTTTATTGCAAAGATAGACAGTTCAAATGATTTAGAACAGACTTGTCTAAATTGAAAAACATGTCACGTGTTTCAAGAAAATGCTAGAAGTGACGATTCAATAACCTAAAAGTACTTTTGATGCCAATGATTTCATTGTCTTTTTAAGGAGGCAGAAATGAACTACCCTGAAGAAAACCCACTTTATCCTGAGGATAATACTGAGCAAGAAGTTGACCCGAGACTAACCGATCGATTGATCTGGAAACACCTCTTAAAGCAGGGATCTTATCAAAGTGATAAGTTTGAAACCGATTCGGATACTAAATGGGAAAACTAATATTCAAAATATTATTTGGCAAATCTTAGTATGAGCAACTTGCAATTAATATCAATACTATTTTTACCAACAAACTACAGAACAAACTTATATGGTCAATTAAATAACGCTGAGACTCTATTTGAGATTTTTTATTGAACAACTTCAGTTATGGAACACTGAATATTCTTATTAATTTTTTTATTCAAGTAACGATCTACATAGAAAAAATAAATGAATTGCCATTGAGCCCAATAAACTCTTAAAAGATATGGGTAAGGGCTCTAAGACCCTCACACCAAACAAAAAAGCTTTGAAACTCTTTTATCTAATTAGGGCTACTCGGAGTTATAACACCATCATTAACTGAAGCAATCTCTGGAACGACAGTTGGTGACACGATAATCTTTTTGGCAGAAGTCTTACTTACTACCTTATTGGCTGTTTTTACGGCTCCAGTTTTTTTAGCTGCAGAAGTTTTAATAGTTAATTTCTTTAAAACTACCTTTTTAGCTGCAGTATTTTTTTCAGCTATTTTTTTTATTGGTACTTTTTTCGAAACTTTTTTAGATGTAGGCGTATTAACTACCTTTTTGGCCTGAACCTTTTTCAATGGCTTTTTAACTGCACTAACTGGCGTACTGATAGCTTTCTTAACTTCAGATTTTTTTAACTTCTTGGTGGCTTTCTCAAGCTTCTTAGCTGCCTTTTTTGCTAACTTTTTCTCACTCGCCTTTTTTTTCTTGCTCATAATCAAACTCCTTTTAAATATTCTTACCATCATTTTATTTCATTAATATGATAGCCAACTAAATATCAATAATCTAACAATAAAAGAAAAAACCTGTCTGAAACCAGCGATTTCCAATCAACGAAAACAGACAACCTTATTTACGATTATTTAAAGCGTCCTTAAACCCCTTGCCAGCAGCAAATTTCACAGTTTTACTTTCGGCAATATTAATTTCTGCGCCTGTGGATGGGTTACGCCCAATCCTAGCACTGCGTTTTCTTTGGGTAAACGTGCCAAAACCAATCAATTGAACCGACTCACCTTTAGTTACTTTCTCGATAATATGTTCAATTGCAGAATTTAAAACCCGCTCTGCTGACGCCTTTGAAATATCAGCATCACTTGCTATATGCTCGACCAATTCAGATTTATTCAATTTAATATCCTTCAGTTAACGGTTTATTGACCTAAATAAAGATTGAGCATGGCATCAGATATTAATTAGTTATGAATCTAACTTGCTGAAATCTTAATTTACATTGTATTGATTCCACCATACGGAATTATTTTAAAGTAAATTTATCCCTTGTTCATAATCCTGTCATATTAAAAGGTGAATATTAAAGTGCATTTAGTAATGCTCCTTTGCATGACGACTTTGTCCCCGGTTAGTACCGGGGATTTTTTTAAAATATTCAAAGTCATCATTAAAAAAAGAATCTATATTTAATAGCTATTAAAACTTTTACACAAACCAAAACCCCATTTAATATAAATAGCATTGATTCCCAGTAACACTTATTTCATATATGTTTGCAATTCTGTAAACTACCGGAATGAAGCCAACCATTAAAATTGACTATGTGTCAGATATAGCATGCCCTTGGTGTGCGGTAGGCTTTGGCAACTTGAATATAGCAATAAACGATTTTAGTAATCACGCCGACTTTGAAATTCATTTTCGACCTTTTGAACTTAACCCTGAAATGCCAAAGGGTGGGCAAGATGCGGTTGAGCATTTAACCCAAAAATATGGGATTAGCGAAGATCAGGTTCGTATTAATCAAGCAAATATTCGTGAAAGAGCGCGACTGGCAGGATTTATCTTTGATCCAGACGGACGCAAAAGAGTTTATAACACCTTTAATGCCCATCGCCTACTATGTTGGTCAGCTAAAGAATATGGCTTTGAACGTCAATTGGCATTAAAAAAAGAGTTATTTAATAGCTACTTCTGTCTTGACGTCAATTTTGACGATGACAATACTTTATTTGATGCTGTGGTTAAGGCCGGTCTAAGCAAATCAAGGGCCAATGAAATATTAAACAATCACGAGTTTTCTGATGATGTAAGGCGCGAAGAAAGCGCATACAAAAAATCGGGGATTCATTCGGTTCCTTCGATTATCCTAAATGAGAGATATCTTTTAGAGGGTGCCCTACCTGCCGATGCATTTATAAAAGCTTTTGAACGGCTAGTTGACCAATAGCAAAGATGCTTTTCTATTTCATTTTTTAAAAAAGTAAGTAGGCGAGTTTAAGTTAAAAAATGGAACTTCCTTTCAAAAAAACCATTTAACACCTTAAGAAATGAGAATTAGAAAATTTCTGGGACATACATCTCTCTAGGAACAGGCCCCCGAAGATAATCCGGGTTATGTACCCTAGCTGGTAATTTAACAATTGGATGATCTATTTCCCGGTATGGGATTTGAGTAAGCATATGACTAATGCAATTTAAACGCGCTTTTTTCTTATCATTAGCAGCGACAACCCACCAGGGAGCCTCTGGAATACTAGTCCTATCGAGCATAATTTCTTTGGCTTTGGTGTAAGCCTCCCACAAACGGCGAGCCTCTAAATCCATTGGACTTAACTTCCACTGTTTAAGGGGATCGTGAATTCGCATCATGAAACGGTTGTATTGCTCCTCATCCGATATGGAAAACCAATACTTAATTAGAATTATTCCGGAATTGATCATCATTCGTTCCAAATTAGGAACCGTATTTAAAAACTCCTCATATTCTTCATCAGTACAAAAGCCCATAACTTTTTCAACGCCTGCGCGGTTATACCAACTGCGATCGAATAAAGCGATTTCTCCGCCAGCTGGTAATTGGGAAATATACCGTTGAAAATACCACTGCGTTCTTTCCCGTTCGTTTGGGGCTGGCAAGGCAACAACCTTACAAACACGCGGATTAAGCCGCTGTGTAATTCGTTTGATAGCGCCACCCTTACCAGCTGAGTCCCTTCCTTCAAATAAAACGGCTACCTTTAATTTATTTACCACAACCCAATCTTGCAATTTAACTAACTCTGCTTGAAGCCTAAATAATTCTCTAAAATAAACATGACGGGGAATTTGTGAACTGCTATCACCATCCATCGTTAGACGATCGTCATCAAGCTCCATTTCGAGCTCTTCGTCCATACTATCCAGTATCTCTTCTTGAGCGCGTCGATACCAATCAGCCATCTCTTTATGCTTTGAGGTCATTACCCATCCTTGTTATTCAGCTATTTTTTAGCTGACGTATGTGACATATTTATTACTTCAATTCTATCGTATCGCTCGAGAAATAGATTCATGACTTAGTAATGCTAGGGTCTTACGATCGTATGCATGACTTTCAGAAGTTAAAATAGGTCCCAGAAATTGCAATTTAACTTCTAAACCTGGGTTATTTAATATATTTGATATAGATTCAATTAATCCCATATCGTCCACGAATGCGGGGGCATGACTCCTCTTCTGGCTAACCAGATCTCCGTATTGAATGGCGAGCGGGGAAACCGGTATTCCGGAAATAACAGCAGATTCGAATAGATTTGATCTAAAAGGAAGAACGTGGTCTCCAGATGTCGAGGTGCCTTCTGGAAATATACAAATTGCCCCAAATTTTAAAGTCTCTGCCAATTCCATAACTATCTTTCTAGCATGAGTGGCGCTACCCCTCTGAATGAAGATTGTTCCAACCTGTTTTGCCATCCATCCAAATATCGGCCAATCCCTCACCTCCGACTTGGCTACAAAACAAATAGGTTTAAAAGCATTGATCGCAAATATATCCAACCAAGATATGTGATTAGATACCAGAAGAAATGGTGTTCTTGATAATTTTTCTTCGCCAACAACGCATATTTTCATTTTGAAAATTCTTAGCAGACTGACTGACCATGCCTGAATCGAATTAGCTTTATCAGTTGCTCCCATAAAGGGAAAAATAAATACCAGCTTCAAAACGCCGCACAGTACAAGAAACACAATCTTAGACCATTGAACAAGTCTTGATAGTTTGGTCGATATGTTGGTTGTATTGAATGGCATATTTTTCATCTTTGAATCATAAATTCAAATTAAGTCACAAAAATGACTTAAAAATGTCATGAAGAATTCACATAAGGTAGGCTTAATTCATTCTCATGATGCATTACAGAGCTATCTGGATTTCAGACGTACACCTAGGAACAACAGGGTGTCAGGCAAACTACCTCTTAGACTTCCTCAAACATAATGATGCAGACATATTCTATCTGGTTGGAGATATTATCGATGGCTGGAGATTAAAGCAGTCATTCTACTGGCCACAAGCACATAACGATGTTGTTCAAAAACTCCTGCGAAAAGCTCGAAAAGGAACTGAAGTAATTTATGTTCCTGGAAATCATGATGAAAGTGCTAGGCAGTTTTTTGGTCTTTCTTTCGGGGATGTAAAAGTCGTCGAAGAAGTTGTACACGTGACCCTAGATGGGAAAAAGCTTTGGGTAACCCATGGTGATTTATTTGATGGTGTTATGCAATATGCCAAATGGTTAGCCTATGTTGGGGATACTCTCTACACATTTATTCTTTACATCAATCGATACTTCAATCTACTTCGGACGAGAATGGGGTTTCAGTACTGGTCCCTCTCCCAATATTTAAAACATCAAGTCAAAAATGCAGTCAGTTATATAGCCGATTTTGAACACATCATGGCACGAGAAGCCCGTATTAGGGGTTGTGATGGCGTGGTTTGCGGTCATATTCATCAAGCCGAAATTAGAGAAATTGACGGCCTGCTTTACTGCAATGACGGCGACTGGGTCGAAAGCTTAACGGCCCTAGTTGAAACCAACACCGGCGAATTAAAAATCATCCATTGGCCTTACATCAAGGGTGAGCCAATTGATTCATTGGAAGTAATTCATCAACCCGCTAAAGAAATATTCACTGAAGAGGTCCTATTATGAAAATTATGATTGTTACAGACGCATGGGAACCGCAAGTCAATGGGGTTGTTCGAACACTCAAGCAAACTCGAACCGAACTAGTAAGAATTGGTCACGAAGTAGAAATCATTACGCCCGCTGAATTTCAGACAATCCCTTGCCCGACCTACCCTGATATCTCTCTTTCCCTGTTTCCCGGAAAAAAGGTAGTCCAACGAATCAGGGAATTTGCGCCAGACGCAATTCATATAGCTACAGAAGGCCCACTAGGATTATCGGCCAGAGCGTATGCCGTTAAGAATAAACTCCCATTCTCAACAGCCTACCATACTCGATTTCCTGAATACGTGAAAGCGCGTATTGGAGTCCCTCTTGCATGGACATATGCATTTTTACGCTGGTTTCATGGCCCCTCCATGGCAGTTATGGCGCCGACGATTGTAGTAAAAAATGATCTTGAAAAATTTGGATTTACCAATGTGGTTTTGTGGTCGCGTGGAGTAGACCTGGATATTTTTAAACCGCAAGATTCAAAAGTTCTTAATTCCTCGCACCCCATATTCCTTTATGTTGGTCGTGTAGCAATAGAAAAAAATATTAATGCTTTCTTAGAGATTGACCTGCCAGGTTCTAAATGGGTTGTTGGCGATGGGCCTGCAATGTCTGGTATCAAGCAAAAGTACCCAAAAGTAAATTACCTGGGAGTGCTTAACCAATACGAACTTGCAAAAGTCTATGCGGCTGCAGATGTATTTGTTTTTCCAAGTAAAACCGATACTTTCGGATTGGTTTTGCTTGAAGCATTAGCATGCGGAACTCCGGTAGCCGCTTTTCCGGTGACTGGGCCCATAGACGTATTAGGGAGCTCACCTGCCGGAGCGATGAACGAGGATTTGAGAGAAGCATGCATAAGCGCCTTAAAGATTCCACGGGAAGTTGCAAGGGCTCATGCTGAAAAATTTTCATGGAAAGCTGCATCAGAGCAGTTTGCTGAGCATCTCAAACCCGTTCCATCTCCAGAAATTCACGCAACCGCCTTAGCATAATAAAGACATTACTTTGCCATCACACTACAACATCAATCAAAATCCGCATAAAGGAAACCGTGGATTAACGCGTGCCTGGCATGCCGCTAAGAACTCCTGGTGTGGGATCGTTTACGCCTTTAAAGAAGAAAGCGCTTTTAGGCAAGAATTAACACTATTCATCATTCTTTCGCCAGTTGCAATCATCCTTCCGGTCAATTTTCTAGAAAAAATCCTACTAATCGCTGCTCTTATTATGGTTCTGGTTATTGAATTGTTAAATTCCAGCGTTGAGGCTGCAATCGACCGCATTTCATTTGAACATCACGATCTTTCTAAGAGAGCAAAGGATTTTGGTTCTGCGGCGGTAATGCTTACGCTATTGGTTACAGCTTTAATCTGGGCGGCGGTATGCATTCCTCTTTTCTTAAAGCTGTCATAAATCAATATTACGATTATTAATAGTTAAATAAGGTTAACCATGTCAGAAATTCCAAATCCTCTTGCTGCATTTGATATATTTACTTCCAAAGTTAAAAACAAAAAAAATAAAGCGCGTGGTTTAAAAAAACTTCTTTCCAAAAAATTAGCTAAGAAATTATTTGGCAAAACATTTGCCACCAATACCCGGGCTGAACTTGCAAAGGTTGAAGAGGTTTTACCTGAAAAAATTCACTCTAAACCCAAAAAACCATCATTTGAGATTGCTTGGGCCAGTACCGCAAATGAAATCAAGGAAGCACAGCGTTTACGCTATAAAGTCTTTGCAGAAGAAATGGGTGCCCATCTTCCAAAAAACTCTGATGGTCTAGACGTAGATGAATTTGATGCCTATTGCGACCATTTATTGATTCGAGATCATGAAACTCTGAAGGTAGTAGGAACGTATCGCGTCCTCCCCCCGCATAAAGCACAAGAAGTTGGTCGGTTGTATTCCGATTCTGAATTTGACCTTACCCGCTTAAATCATCTTCGCCCAAAAATTGTAGAGCTCGGGAGGTCATGCGTCCATGCGGAATACCGTTCAGGTGCGGTCATTATGGCCTTATGGAGTGGGTTAGCCCAGTATATGCAAAAACATGGCTATGAAATCATGCTTGGATGTGCCAGTATACCTATGGCCGACGGAGGTCATTTTGCAGCCAGTCTTTACAATTCACTTAAAAATGAAGAGATGGCTCCAATTGAAAATCATGTTTTTCCTCGCCTCCCTCTGCCACTAAATAAGTTAAATGGTGGGCTGGAGGTTGAGCCTCCTCCTTTAATTAAAGGTTATCTAAAGGTTGGCGCAAAGATTTGCAGCGCACCAGCTTGGGATCCTGATTTCAATACGGCCGACTTATTAACAATGTTGAGGATTTCGGATATCAACCCACGCTATGCGAAACACTTCTTAAATCGATAAATTTCGAGCATTATTTATGTTGCGATTTAAAGTGAAATTCCTGATTAACAAGCTTATTTACTGAAAATTAGCTTGTATTAGATTTCTCGCTTAGAGAAAATCTGAGGATGGGTATGCGTATTTTGAATTTCATTCTAAAATTCATCTTTCACCCTCATAAATTGACTCACTGATGAATACGCTCCCATGCATTGAAATAGAAACGGCCACCAACCCCAGTGCAGCGGTTATTTGGCTTCATGGGCTTGGAGCAGACGGTAATGATTTTGCTCCCATTATTCCCCAGTTGAACCTCCAAGGCTGTCCAGGGATTCGCTTTGTATTCCCAAGCGCCACTTCCATCCCTGTCACAATCAACAGCGGATATGTTATGCCCGCTTGGTATGATATTTTTGGCAGAGAGCTGACTGATAGAGAAGATGCTGACGGCATCCGCAATTCAGCAGCGTCCATTGTCCAACTCATTGATCGTGAAGCCAGTCGCGGAATTGCCTATGACAAGATTGTTTTAGCCGGATTTTCCCAAGGCTGCGCTATGGCTTTATACGTTGGACTACGTTTTCCCCATAAACTCGCTGGCATTATCGCTATGTCGGGATACCTTCCGCTAGCAAATACGCTAACCCTAGAGGGTCATTCGGAAAATAAACAGATTCCCATTTTTATGGCGCATGGCATATGGGATCCTGTCGTTATTCCAGAACGAGGCGAGGCATCGTTTCACTTCCTTAAAAACCTTGGGTACCAGGTAGATTGGAAAACCTACCCGATGGAACATTCAGTTCATCCAAATGAACTAGTCGACATTTCTCAATTTCTAAAACAGGTACTTGTTAAACCTTAATCGCAAGATTTTTAACATCGGACGCTAATACCCGCTTTATTGCTTTTTAGGCCTCATAATCACGCATAAACGTATATACGTAGCCAACGTTATAACCTAGTTATTAAACCGGTCTATTTTTTATTTTTTTCAACCCTTTTCTTTTCTAAATTCTCAAAGAATCCCTCAATCTGAACAAAAAATATTGGGACGAGCGCTACTGCTAGACAGGTGGATGCGATCATTCCGCTAAATACGGTAATACCGATCGAAATACGGGCTGCTGCACCTGCCCCACTAGAAGTCAATAACGGAACAACCCCCAAGATGAAAGCAATCGACGTCATCACGATAGGCCTAAACCTTTCATGGGATGCCTCCATGGCAGAATCCACCAAGCTCATCCCCTTTTTCTTGCATTCAAGCGCTACTTCAACAATCAGAATGGCATTCTTTGAAGACAAAGCGATCATCAATACTAGACCGATCTGTACATAAATATTGTTTGGCATACCGGTTAGGAATAACGCGATAACCGTACCCGATAAAGATAGTGGTACCGCAGTAATAACAGCAAGTGGGGCAACCCAAGATTCATATTGAGCGGCCAGCACCAGATATACAAGCAAAATCGACAAAGCAAAAACCAAAACCACCGAACTTCCTACCAACTTTTCCTGATACGACATGGCCGTCCATTGATAACTGATACCCGAAGGCAAGGAAGTATTTGCAAGCTTTTCCAATGCATCGATAACCTGTCCGGAACTGTATCCGCCCTTTGCTGCACCAAGAACAGCTGCTGTTGGAAATAGCTGATACTGCGAAGCAATTTGCGGACCAGTTGTTTCCTTGATATCAATAAATGAACCAAGAGGGACCATTTGCCCCGCTTTATTTTTAACATACAAGCGATTAATCGAATTCGCATCTGCACGAAATTTTCCATCGGCCTGGACGTATACCTGGTACGTTTGACCAAATTTAAAAAACTGATTCACGTAGGAAGATCCTAAGAACGACTGCAAAACATCATAGGCATCCCCAAGAGCAACACCGAGGGTTTCAGCTCGCCCAGGATTAAACGTCAACTGCAGCTGTGGAACATTGTTTTTAAAAGGGCTAAATACCTGCTCAATTTCAGGCAATAATTTTGCGCGTTTAATGAACTCATTGGTGGCCTGACTTAGTTTTTCAAAATTGTTACTGCCATCGGTTAGGATTGTCTGCATCTGAAAACCTCCAGACAAGCCTAAACCCGGGATTGCCGGCGGTAGCAAAATTAAAGATTGCACATCCTGTAAGCGCTTTAATTCTTTACTCATTTTCGCGTAAATATTTTTAAGACTTTCCTCGCTAGAACGTTCATCCCAATTTTTCATAATGACATACATCGTCCCTGCGTTGGACTGTGAACTATTGTTGTTTAGGGTATTAACACCCCCGATTGAAATCACCTGCTCAATTCCAGGGATCTTCTTTAAAGTCTCAACTATCTCTTTCATGCTTGCCTCAGTTCGCTGCAAGGAGGCGGCATTCGGCAATTGAGCCGAGACCACAAGATATCCCTGGTCTTCATTGGGAATAAATCCAGTAGGAAGCATTGCAAGGCCAACAGTAGAAACAACAATAATCACAGCACCAAAACAAGCACTTGAAAATCGATGCTCCATTAAATAGTGCATTAAACGGCTATACCAAGCCGATAGGTTCTCAAAGTAAAAATCGAATTTCGCATATAAAAAATTCTTTTTCGCATTCAATTCTTTTGGTGTAATGAACTGTGCGGCTTGAGTTGGCTTTAAGGTAATTGCATTAATACCGCTAATCAACGCGGTAGCGGCAATGACCAAGGCAAATTGTCGATACATTTGCCCAGTAATGCCCGCAATAAATGAAGCAGGAAGGAATACGGCCATCAACACTAATGTAATGCCGATGATGGGCCCCATTAATTCGGTCATGGCATTAATCGCCCCTTGACGAGGGGTATCACCTCTTTCCACTTTTTTTGCTACACCTTCTACGACCACAATGGCATCATCGACAACAATACCAATACACAAGACAATTGCAAACAATGTCAATAAATTAATCGAGAATCCCAACGCTGCCATACAGGCAAATGCGCCGATGATTGTCACCGGCACCGTAGTTGCAGGCACTAGAGTTGCCCGCCAATCCTGAAGGAAAAGCATAATCACCAATAGAACCAAAATTCCGGCTTCAAATAGGGTGTGATAGACCTCGTTTATTGAGGCGGTAACAAATATCGTGGTATCAAATGGAATGTCCCAATGTATATCCTTAGGAAAATTCTTGGATATGCGCTCCATCTCCTCTCGAACAGCCTTGGCGGTAGCGATAGCATTTGCCCCGGGCAGTTGATAAATTGCAATGCCGCCTGCTGGCCGTTCATCAACCTTAAAAAACTGACTGTAATTTTGACTGCCCATTTCGATGCGCGCTACATCCCTTAAACGAGTAGTTTCACCTTGATCGTTAGTCTTTAATGCAATACGACCAAATTCCTCTGGCGTATCCAATGCACTCGTAACATTGAGTGTTAATTGAAAATCTTGGCCATTAGGGACAGGCGGCGCCCCAACTTGTCCTGCCGCTAACAGTATATTTTGACGATTAATGGCAGACATAACATCGCTTGGGGTGAGGCTCCGCATCTTCAATTGCGCAGGATCCAACCAAACCCGCATACTGTAATTGCCAACACCAAATACGTTGGCGGCGGCAACACCAGGCAAGCGAGCCAAACGATTTTGCATCTGCAAATTGGCAAAGTTACTTAGAAAAAGCGCATCCCGTTCTGGATTGGTTGATGTAACCGTGACAAACTGCAGAATGGCTGTCGATTGGGTTTTAGTGGTAACGCCCTGTTTCTGTACCGCGCTTGGTAAAGTTGGTAACGCAATGGCGACACGATTTTGCACATTTACTTGAGCCAGGTCGGGGTTGGTGCCTACGGCAAAAGTTACAGTTAGCGTATACCGACCATCATTGGTGGAATCGGACTGCATGTAGAGCATGTTCTCGACGCCGTTAACTTGGTTCTCAATATTGCTTGCTACCAGTTGCTGTACCAAAGCTGCACTTGCGCCAGGATAGGATGTGGTTACCTGAACCGTAGGCGGGGTCATTGGAGGATATTGTGATATGGGTAAACCTAAAATCGAAACCGCCCCTATGAGCATTGTCACCAAGGCAATAACATTTGCTAGTACGGGGCGTTCAATGAAAAACTTAGAAAGCATAGGGCTACCGGTTTGGCAAAGATTCGATGGCGACCTCTTTCGGGTCGGCAACTTGATCTTCACTTAAATTAATAAATCCATTGATCACCACTTTTTGATCTGCTGATAATCCCTGAATGACTTCAACCAGTGGATTAAATTTCTGACCTAAAGAAACGTTTTGACGGTGCGCCTTTTTTTCATTGTCAATCACATAAATATAATTTCCCTGTTGATCAGTCAAAACAGCATTTGATGGAATCAATAAAGCGGAATGCAGATTCCCGTATTGCGCCATAACCCTGGCATACAAACCCGGAATAAATTCAATTTTTTCATTCGGGAAAATTGCTCTTAGCTGTAAAGAGCCAGTGTCGGTAGCAATCAGATTGGCAGCGAAATCCAAAACCCCTTCGTGCGCAAAACCCAACTCCCCCTGCAATTGAATAAATACAGGTAAAGAGTTGACAATCGCTTTTCGGTTGGCTTCGTCAATATTTTTAGACTGGTACTTTAGCAAATCACGTTCATTGATCGAGAAATACACATAAATCGGTTTAATTTTCTGTATTGTCGCAAGCTTAATTCCCTGAGGATCGCTGCCTAAATAGCTTCCTACATCTATCAAATGCTTACCCATCAAACCATCAAAAGGGGCTCTTACCTCCGTATACCCAAAATTAATCTTAGCCAGTTTTAAATTGGCTTCGGCTTGCAATAAGCTGGAGAGGGCTTTGTCAACAGCCGCCTGGGAGGTAGCATTTTCAGCTAGCAGCGATTTTTGCCGACCGTATTCAATTTTCGCTTCGTTGTAAATAGCCTCATTCAGTTTGACCTGTTGACTATATTGATCTTGCTCGATGACAAAAAGCAAATCATCTTTTTTCACGAAGGCACCATCCTGAAACAAAATTTTACTCAGGTACCCTGGGACTCGAGCCTCCAAATTAACGGTTAACAAAGGCGCAAGGGTTCCATCAAAAACTTCATAATTACGAATTTCTTGATTAAGCGGCTTGGCAATCGTAATCTCGGGATGAAAAACCGATGTTTCTTTACTGCACCCAGCGAAAATCCCAGAAACAAGGAATACCAATAGGAGATTTCTTGAAAAATACCGGTGATATGCGACATTAAATTGCATTAGATTATTCATTTGTTTTTTCACCTGAATCGGCAGACCGTGGAAGAAGTGGGCCGCTTAAAAATTTTCCTACCTTGACGTTAGTGGGCTCTCCAGAATTAGTTAAAACGCTACCCCAATCCGTTCTATCATTCATTTCGTTCACCATGGTATCGGGAAGCTTAGGGACTTGCATATCGGCAGACCATCCACCGCCTAGGGCCTTAAATGCCCCAACATAACCCAACAACTCATTAGTCTGCATTTGCACGTTCGCATTTTGCACCCTCAATAAAGCCTGTTGCGCGCTAATGACGGTGTTGTAATCGTTTTGGCCAGATTTATACCGCTCCAACGCCAAAGCCGCTGCACTTTGAGCTGCAACCACTGCCTTTCTCAAATCACCCATCGCGCTTTTTGAGGTGGAAATGGTAATTAAAGATTCCTCGACTTCTTTTTGAGCCAAAAGCACCTGAGATTGATACGCCAGTACGCTTTGCTGAAATACGGCATCCTGTACCCGTATTTGGTCAATAATTGCACCTCGGTAAAACAAAGGAAACATTAATCCGCCCGAAACACCGTTTGAACTATTGCTCCAACTAAACAAACCACCTGAACTAAGAGTTCCATAATTTGAATTAGAAAATCCAAAAAGTCCGCCCAATGTAAAACTTGGGTATAACGCAGCCTTATTTACCCCAATCAATGAAGATTGCGCAGCGGCGGAAAATTCAGCTTGCAAGACATCCGGGCGCCTTCGCAATAAATCTCTGGGTATGCCAATGCCCAGTTCAGGCGGTGGTGACAAAGATCCCTGCGTATTTCCATACATTTTTTCATAGTAATCCGGCGGCTCACCAAGAAGGATGCTGATAGAAAATTCAGCTTTTTTCAAAGAAGCAATTAAGGCCGGAATTTCCGATTTTGTCTGCTCGTACATGGATGTGGCTTGGCTGAGATCCAACATCGACGTCTCGCCATATTTAAATCGGGCTGAAGCAATTCGCAAACTCTCCGCTTGCAAAGCCAAGTTTGTTTTGGCAACGTCAATCAACGCTTGGAAATTGCGTATATTGATATAGGCATTGGCAACATCGGCAGACAATGCAACATCAGAAGAATGGTAGGCGGCAATCGCAGCCATGTAGCCAGATAAATTGCTCTCGATACCACGCCTAAATTTTCCCCAAAAATCTATTTCCCAATTGACTTGAACCAAAACGCTATTCAACCTAAGTCGACTGGAGTTATTGGTAATTTGCTGGTAAACGCTATTCTTATAATCGATGGTGGATGCGCTTAAATTAGCAACCGGTAATATTGAAGCATCCGCAACACCCAACTGCGCCTGCATTTGAAAAACGCGCAAAGCAGCTTGCTGTAAATTTAAATTTCCGGACGTAGCCTGATTAAGCAGTTTGTCCAAAGTTGGATCATTGAAGCCCTTCCACCATAGCACCGGATCCAAATACCTATCCTTGGATTCACCTAATGATGCAGTAAATTCAGTTACTTCGCTTTTGCTGTATTGCTCATTTACCTTAGAAGGTGGACGCTCAAAGTCAGGGCCAACCATCATGCAACCTGCGGGAGCAATTACCAGCAGTGCACATGCAAGCATAAGGGCTATAAAACGAATTAAATGCATAAGCAATTAAAAATATGGTTCCATTTTTTTCAGAAAAAACCCAACAAGTAAATATATTGAATCACACGCCAAACTTTAATTAAAAAAATCCAATGATGTTCTTACTGAATTATTATGAGGAAGAATCAAGACAAGTTCCCCGGATCATAATACTGCACCGTATTGCGTCCAGCTTCCTTGGCCTTATACATGGCCTGATCAGCCTGATTTAATAACTCCTCATTAGATTTCTGATCCCCAGAAAACATAACTACCCCGATACTTACAGAGCAATGATGCTGGAGCGACAATATCGACTGATCGGTTTGCACCACATCAAGACCATATGGCTCGGCCAAAAGATCGCGAATTTTTTCAGCTATAGCCCCTATATGCTCCCTGACAATCGCCGGATCTTTTTCAAGTCCGGTAATTAATACTGCGAACTCATCGCCACCAACCCGAGAGACAGTATCCATTTCCCTCACACAAGTCTTAAGCCGAATGGAAACCTTCACAAGCAACGCATCTCCAACATTACGGCCGTAAGCATCGTTTACGGTTTTAAAGTTATCTAGATCTATATAGATTAGAGCGCCATGACAACCATTGCGACGATTGGCTACAAATTCCCGACTTATTCGCTCATCCAATAAACGGCGGTTAGCTAAATTGGTCAGAGGATCATAAAAAGACATCTGCCTGATTTGCTGCTCCAATCGAACCTGCTCGCTAACATCATGTCCAACAGTGGATAAGCCAACAACTTGCCCTTGTCCATTTTTTATTGGGGACAACGAACAAAGGATTGGAATTTGCCTTCCATCCTTGCGCATTCGATAAGCCCTGTAATGTTCAATGGAATCTCCGCGCTTGACCCGATCCATTAACTCCGTCAAATTCTCCTTGGAATCTTTGTGAATTAATATAGATATCGATTGTCCAATAGCCGCATCTTCGGAATACCCATACAACTTTTCTGCTGCAGAGTTCCAGGTGGAAATAATACCCCCCAAAGTAATTCCAATAATTGCATCATTAGACGATTCAACAATAGCCGCATTCAATTGCCTCTCGTTCTGAAGATAGCCCTGTGTTTCAAATAAAGATTCCTGAAACCGACGGGATGCATTGAAAACACGAAAAATCAATAGTCCAAAAATCAATGAAATAACCAAATAACTCAAGGCCACCAACCACCCTATTTTAGTTTGCTGATTAAAAGTTGAAAGGTAGTCTTTAGGGGATACACCAGCTATCACTATTATTGGGGCATTTTCCAAATATCGAAAAGTTACGATGCGCGGAAGCCCATCAGAGCCATGCGAATTTAAGATCGTTCCAGCCCGAATTCCGCGGTCAACTTGTTCATGAAGTTCTGGGGATGCATTGGCATTGCCAATTTGACCTGCAGGATCATCCAAAATGGCCGGCAATCGGGTGATTAAACCCAAATCCTGATCACGCAAAACTAACGTACCATTTACGCCGAGATCGTAATTCTTAAGAAGGGCAGTAAAAAAATCTGTGGTAATGGTTGCATAGACAATTCCAGCGAACCGTCCATTAGAATAATTAATGCGCCGACTAAGGGTTATGAGCGGCTTGTTAATCACTCGGCCTAAGACGGGTTTAGATATTTGTAAACTTCCATCATCATGGTTCTTATGGTGAATAAAGTAATCTCGGTCGGCCACAGAATATTTCTTAAATGGATCGAGTTGACGGCCTAGAACAATAACCCCATCCTCGTTAACGATGCGAAAATTCTCCACCTCCGGAAGGCGCACCTCCCACTCATCCATCAAAGCAGACAAACCCTGTTCATCTAACTTCTTTCTTGCGGTTAATTCTCGACTTACCTCCTTTTTTAAGTCAAGCAACACAAGATCAACCTTTTCAATGCTGTGCGATACATTCTGATCAACCGCATTTGATACATTCTGCGCTAATGAAATGGCACGCAATTCATATTGATTTTTAGTTACAGATAGTGAATATTGAATTACAACAAAAACGAGGATATTCGCAAAAATCAATGCCCCAAAAAGAAGCCAGCGAAATTGACGAGAGAAATCCTTCGATTTAGAAAGTAAATTCGATATGGATGCTAAAAAATTGCGTATTAGATTTTTATTTATCATTTTCGCCGGGGGGGGGTTAAGTCAACATAAATTTCTGACTTAACTAAAGATTCTGTTTAGTATATACAATGGGATTGTTTATTGGATAGTGCTGGACACTTTAAATCCATGTTTATTGATTTATTCAAGGTTATTTATCTGTAATACCTATGGATTTATTTAGTTTAAAGTCAATCTAATACTTAAATATATTCGGTGATTTTTATGCGGAAATTGGAAATTTCCATTAGGGCAAATTTACAATGCCATTTGGTAGCTTTAGCATTGCGCAAGCATGTACAAACGATGGAGACTGGCAATGGATTTGTTATTAAAAGATTTAAGTGTTAAAGATAGATACAAATTTTTATCGGCAGTGGTTATTCCCAGGCCGGTTGCATTTGTGACAACTAAAAATGAAAACGGGCTATATAACGCTGCTCCGTTTAGTTTTTTTAATGTGTTCTCTGAAGATCCAGCACTTGTTGTACTAGGCATCTCAACAAGGCCAAACGGAAAATCGAAGGATACGGTTGCCAATATTCGAAGTATTAAACAATTTGTCGTAAATATGGTCGACGCATCCATCATCGGGGCTATGCATATCGCATCGGCTGATATTCCATCCGACGAAAGCGAAATTGATTATGCTGGAATTAGTCTAGTGCCCAGTAAAACTGTGGATGTCAAACGAATTGAGCAGGCACCAGTGAGCTTAGAGTGTCAGCTCTATCAAATAATGGATTTAACAGAAAGAAGGTCTCTGATTCTCGGGGAAGTTTTGGCCATTCATATTGCCGATGAACTCATTGACCCCGAATCAAAAAGATTAATACCTGAAAAATATTCGCCAATTGCAAGGTTATTTGGCGAATACTATGCTTGGCTTGGCGATCGTTATGCTAAATCCATCCCAACCTTCGAGGAAGTAAAGGCTTTAGGATTAAAAGCTGGAGATATTCCTAAAAAATAAGCGCGGTAAATAACCAAGCCAATAAGGAATTAATGGGGTATGTAGGATATGTCCTTTACAAGCTTTCCGTAGCGGGCATAGTCCTCTCTTAGAACTCGATCAAAATACTCCGGAGACTCTGAAACCACTTCAAGACCATAAGGCTTTAATTGTTCGACAATTTCAGGAGAACTTATGGCTCGGTTTATTTCTGCATTGAGTTTTTGGACAATCTCTTTAGGCATACCTGCCGGTCCAGAATAGGCAAACCAGCCATTTGAAGTCCAACCAGGGAGGGTTTCAGAAACAGTAGGCGTATTTGGCCATTCAGGCACGCGGGTTTTATTGGATATTGCCAACAAGCGAATTGCGCCTGAGCGTATGTGTGGAGCTGGACCGCTTACCCCATCTACTGACGTCATAATTTGCCCACCAATTTCATCCGTAATAATCGCAGCAGTTCCTTTATAAGGTACGTACGTGAATTTAATGCCCGCAGTTTTAGCAAGATGCTCAAAAACCAAATGTGGAAACCCCCCCTCCCCATTAGAGGCAACAGTTAACATGCCGGGGTTGGCTTTAGCCCATTCGATCATTTGTGCGAATGTCTTAAACGGTACCTGATTGTTGGCTGTAATCACCTGATAGTTATAGGTTGATAAAGCAATCGACGTAAAATCATTAATAGGGTTGTAAGGAACATTTTTACTGGTGTGGGGAAGCACCACCATATTTCCTCCCTGAGAAGCAACTATGGTGTACCCATCCGGTTTAGATTTGGCCACAAAATCCATGCCTATGGTACCGGAACCTCCCGCCTTATTTTCCACAACAATAGGCTGACCCAAACGTTCTTGAAGCTTAGGTGCAATTAAACGCGTCATAATATCAGTTGTATTACCAGGGGGGAATGGAACGATTATCTTGATCGGATGATTTGGATAAGGACCAGATTGTGCAAGCGAAAACTGACACGTCAAACCAAAGGTCACGCCAAAAGCAGCTACCGCCAAGAATCGCTTTTTAATAATAAATTCCATATGCCCCCCAATATTTTGAAATTATTTTTTCTTTGGAATGACGGGAACCAAAAGTCTGGCTTCCTGCTTCGGCCCTGTATGCAACGTGACCTTTCCGCCAAAAATTGCTGGCGGACGATCCTGCTCATCATCATGGGTAAATGGACCACACCCCTTCATTGGATTTTTCATATTCGATAAAACGGCTGCTGCATCGTCATGCTCATAATCGCGACCACGAATCGACAAAGCAATGCTATATCCTTTAGGAACCACGATGCAAGTAGGCCAAATTTCAACGTCCAATTCATATACCCGACCAG
The DNA here is from genome assembly GCA_903826775.1 of uncultured beta proteobacterium. Classification (GTDB taxonomy): domain Bacteria; phylum Pseudomonadota; class Gammaproteobacteria; order Burkholderiales; family Burkholderiaceae; genus Polynucleobacter. The sequence continues at coordinate 20,072 of CAIKFU010000137.1, forward strand.
GAATTAATGGCTGCTTTTCATCATGGGTATGCCAAGGACGATACGGCAAACTCTTCTTTTTATCCAATTTGCGGTGCGAAGCTCTAAGCCAACCCTGAGCAACCGGCGTCTTTGGGTCCAAAGCGCCATGGAATAAAACTTCTTTATTCTGCGGATCAAACACTCTAACAATAGCGAAAATATCGGCATCGGTCGTGGAAGAGGAGATAAACAATTTCAGCGCCATTGGCCCTGTAATTTCCACATCCTGGGTCTGGGGTGGAAAAGCAAACGTTACGCCATTACCCATCATGTCGTAGGTAACGGTTGCCGTTTTCTTTGGTGGGTATTGAGAAAAGCTCATTGCCTGAGGGTCTAAATACAGATCAGTCCACTGGGTACGCTTAAGCGGCCATTCATTTTCAGAACGCGGAACAAATTTTTCGCCAGGACTTCTTACAAGAAGGGATACGGGAGGAGTCTTAGCCCAACCATTTTTCTTGCCCTTGAGATAAAAATCAAAGAATCGTTTTTGAAGTGCGACCCCGTAATCGGTATAAAACGGAGCCCAGTGTGATCCGCCATGAACCTCAAGCCATTTGTTTTTGGATTTCGACCTAACAAAACCCTCAAAATTACCGCGCGTATGCAGGCCTTGCCCTCCCCAGTTAGCGGAGCTCAGAACAGGAACCTGCACTTTGGATAGGTCGGCTGAACGCTCTGCATACCAGTCGCAAACCATCTCGTTATCGATTACGCGCTTCCAAATGTCTTCAACATTTTTCAGAAGTTCTTCATGAGTTAAGGTCTCTGGACCGCAAACTGTCTCGCCGGTATTGGGGTTTTTCTTGCCTCTATCCCCTACACCATGCTGAACCGTTTTAATTTGCATTTCCAGCCAATTTTTACGGAATGAACAAGCGATGCCACCATGACGGTTGGATTCGCGATAATTGTCATTCCACCCCTCCCAAACGCATATAGCAGCCAAATGTTTCGGCTTAGAGGCTGCGGCTCGCCATTGATTGCTTCCGTAGTAAGAAATGCCGTTCATGCCAACACGGCCGTTGCACCAGTCTTGTTTGGCAGCCCATTCAATGCAAAGATGAATGTCCTTAGTTTCGCGCGCGTTATTGTGATCCATGTAACCCGGTGACCTTCCTGCGCCACGCGAATCAATTCGAATACAAACATAACCGTCAGGAACCCACTTCTCAGGATCGACAACTTCCCAATTTTGATATTTATTAGTCGAACCTCTCATGACGTCGGGATTTTCCCGTTCCATGATTTCCCAGGCTGTTTTATAACCCTCTTGAAAGGACAATCCTTTTCCGTAAGGACCATAGGACAAAATTACCGGATACTTACCCGCCCGAACAGGACGAAAAATATCGGCACGCAATACCAATCCATCCTCCATCGCAATCGGCATATCCCAATCAATGCGCATACCGTCTCTAACTTCAGATTTCAAAGGGTTCATTCTTGTCTCACTTATTAAGTTTATTTTTTTGTAATCGATTTATTCTAGCTGAAATTTAAAAGAATATATTTATTGCCGCACCAAAGATCATTAAATATCCGAAGGAATGGGTTTAAATTTAAAACTGAGATAATTTTTTCTAAGATTACGATCAAGCCTTAGTACGAACCCATCTAACACTGACCCAGATTATTGTCAGTTTTGATCATCGGGACTATTTAATGCGAAAATATTAAGGAAAATTTGACTGGATCTTTTTGATCCTTACAAAAGACTCTTTGACAATACTTTTGGAAGAAAGCAGACCTACTTTTTGTGGATCGCTTTAAAAATCACCCTAAAAAATTGTGGGAAAAATTAGGCGCTATATAGTAGTTGGTCGGGGCGAGAGGATTTGAACCTCCGACCACTTGCACCCCATGCAATTAAATACAACATTTCTACACTAGTCGGCATTAGACATTGTTAGACGGTATTAGACAATTATCCTCATATAAATCATTTAGTTATAAATATATTTCTTTTAATAGTTGACTCTATTTTCGTCTAAGGTGATAGCATATAGTCTAGAAATCTGTATAACCCTTTGTATAACCCTTTGAGGATAATTGATGACCACCAGATAC
>CAIKFU010000138.1 GCA_903826775.1 uncultured beta proteobacterium
AACCCTTCCAAGATGGGCTAGACAACAACCGCCTTACAAATCCAAATCGCTCAGACTTGGATGCTCTTCAGGACGCTTGCCTAAAGGCCAAAAGAACTTTCGGTCCGACTCCTTGATCGGCAAATCATTTATGCTGGCAAATCGCCTCTTCATAAATCCATATTCGTTAAATTCCCAGTTTTCATTCCCGTAACTTCTTTGCCAATTGCCCGAATCATCGCGACACTCATAAGCAAACCTGACGGCTATTCGATTGCCAGTAAATGCCCACAACTCCTTGATTAAACGATAGTCCAATTCCTTAGACCACTTTCTAATTAAAAATTGCTTTACCTGATCACGTCCAACTGGGAATTCTGAACGATTTCTCCAGATTGTGTCTGCGGTGTAAACCAAGGACACCTTTTCTGGATCCCTAGTATTCCAAGCGTCTTCTGCCATGCGTATTTTTTGAATTGCTGTTTCTTTTGTAAACGGCGGCAATGGGGACTTTTTTTCCATTTTTGATTCCTTTTAGTTGGATTTAATATACCGATCAGTATACTTATTTTGCACCAATCGGTATATAATTGAAAAACCCTATACAGCAAATGACTACTAAAGAAACCATTACACACTCAGCCCTTGAAACCTTTTATATCGAAGGATTTCACGCTGCTGGTGTTGACAAATTAAGTCAAAATGCCGGGGTTACCAAAAGAACTCTTTATCACCATTTTGAAGACAAAGCAGCACTTATTAAGTCAGCGCTGGAACTGAGAGATCGACAATTTATGGATCAAGTACGCGGATACTTATCCAATGTTTCGAAAAAACTAAGGCCTCTGGGTTACATCAACTACATTGCCATCTGGGTACAAAAAACCAGTTTTAATGGCTGCTTTTTTATTAATGCTGCGGCAGAATATGGGAATACAAGGGAAGATCCGCACAAATTGGCTAAAAAACATAAAGACGAATTGCGCTTATATCTAAAGCAGTTGTGCAAAGAAGCAGGAATAATTAAATACTCTCTAGTTGCCCAACAATTATTCCTCCTAGGGGAAGGTTTAATAGTTGCAACTCAAGTCTGCGGTCCCCAAAAGGAAATTATTGACGCTACTAAAAAAGCAGCGTGCTTGCTAATCGATTGAACTTGTTATTCTTGTTATCTAGCATAGGTGATTTATATTAAAGCATATTCAAAAAATGAACTCGACTCATTAAGAGTGTTAAATAGAAATACCTGCGATCCCATTATCAATTTTTGATATTCGACCTAAACATACCTTTTAACTTAAAGCTTCTGATCAAATGGTTACCTTGAGAATGGCAAAAAATGCGGGTTGACTTCGATATCCCTACCAATAGATTGGAAACGGATTCGATTCGGTGGGATGCCTATGATAGTAAAAAAGTATTGCCTTTATGGGTAGCTGATATGGATTTTCAGTCCCCCCCTTGCGTTATTCAAGCCCTTAGCAACAGGATTCAACATGGCATTTTTGGATATACCCATAGCCCAAAACAATTCAATCAAATCATTGCTCGATATCTTTTAAATCAATATGACTGGTCGGTAGATCCAGATTGGATAGTGATCCTTCCAAGCGTGGTATCCGCTTTATACACAGCTGTACAACAATTAACCAACGTCAATGAAAGCGTTTTAATACCCAATCCGGTTTACCATCATCTACGTCTAGCCTGTACCGAAGCAGGTAGGAAATATCATGACTTGCCACTAAGGTTGGTCGATCAACGATGGGTATTGCCAAACAAAGAATTGCCCTACATTGCAACCCAAGATACTAAACTGGCCCTTCTATGCAATCCTCAAAATCCTGGTTCCACAGTATTCAATAAAGATGAATTAATGGGATTTGGCGATTTCTGCATAAAAAATAATCTGTGGATATGTTCTGACGAGATACATGCCGGACTAGTCCTGGATGGTAAAAAACACATTCCAATTGCCAGCTTAAGTAAGGAGGTGTCGAAAAGAACCGTTACGCTGATGTCGCTCAATAAGACGTTTAACTTTCCAGGAGTTGGGCTTGCTTGGGCCGTTGCAGAAAATCCAGATCTAAGAAATTCCATGCAAACTGGCTTACACCAAACTATTGCAGAACCATCGCTTTTTGCTTATACGGCCACCTTAGCTGCCATAACGGATGGGGAGCCATGGAGACAGGAACTTCTTCAATATTTGCAAACGAATCGCGACCTTGTGACCAGCAGAATTAATCATATTGATAATTTAAGCGTTGGCAAAATTGAAGGGAGTTATTTGGCTTGGATTGATTGCACCAATCTGAACCATCAAAATCCTCACAAACTTTTTTTGGATGCCGGTGTTGCAACTTCACCTGGAAGTCAATTTGGTCAACCAAACTTTATAAGACTCAATTTTGGAACACAAAAGAGCAAGCTAGCCAAAGCGTTGGATATTATTCAAAACGCTTGCCTAAGGTAATGCATAAAGTGCTGTTATCGTCCAAAAATTAGTTTAAGAGGAAAAAATGGTTTAGCCTTATATTGGCAAATCATTCCCACCCTGCTCAATCGCTTGTTTTGCAAAGGGTGTTGATAAAAAATCAATGAACTGTTTTGCAAATACTTGCTTTGTTGACTTAGCCGATACCGCGGCAGAGACGATGCTGTATTTTTGCAACCCCCCGGGTAATGGTCCGATAATTTCAATCCCATTTTCAAGAAGCAGCTCACTCAATTGCTGGATGCCTAGAGTAATCTCATCATCCACAAGAGCCTCAGCCACAAACTTACGCCCCAAGATAACCATGCTTTTAGGAGCCATTTGTTCAGCAATTCCCAATGTTGGAAAAAGCACGTTAGCAACATAAGCACCGCTAGCCCCTTCGGAGTAACCAACCGATTTAGTTGCCAACAGTGTTTTTTTAAGGGCTTCAGGAGTGCTGATGTCGGGTTTAGGGTTACCAGCCTTTATAGCCACCCCGATTTTTGATACAGCCACGTCTTTGCGATCAATCGGTAAAAATAGTTCGTCTTTTATTAATTGGTCCATGCCATTATTAACCATCAACAGCACGTCGACATATTCGCCATTTTGAATGCGCACTTGACTGGCCTCTGGTGAATTTCCTGAAGAGGGGCCCCATGACATCGTTACTTTAATTCCAGCCTCTTTTTCAAATTGGGGGACAATTTTGGCGAATGATCCTTTCATAATGCCGCTGGTTAACACTTTGATTTCTTTTGCTGGAGATCCTATAACGAATTTCATGATTGTTATCCCCGCTGGTTAAAGCGGCGATCAAATACTTCTTCAGCCAATCGATTTTTAAGGATCTCAATGGAGCCGCCTGCAATCATCCAGCCACGAGTGCGGCGTACGCAATATTCAACCAAGGTTTCTTGGCTATATCCGGTAGCGCCCATGATCTGTAAGGACTCATTAGCCACTTCAAAACCGGTTGTATTGCATATGAGTTTGGCTGCCGTAGTTTCATACGCTGAAGGCAGTCCAACCTGTGCATTGACGGCCGCTCTATAAAGCATCAGTTGAGCCGCATCCAATTTGACGGCCATTTCGGCAAATTTCCACTGAATACCCTGGAATTCACAAATCTGCTTTCCAAACTGCTCGCGTACGGTTGCATATTCCTTTGCTTTATTAAATGCATATCGTCCTAATGCCAGAGCACGGGAAGAGTTTCCAATACGCTCAACATTAAATCCACTAATTTGCTTTTTGAATCCTCCCGGCCCAAGTAAAAGTCCTTCATTCGGAATAAAACAATCCTCAAAATACAACTGCGACCACTCCTCACCGCTCATAAAACGATTGGGTTGACCAACCGTTAAACCTGGGGCATCGCGATCCACTAAAACCGAACCTATACCTTCCAAACCCGGGCCAAATCTGACGTAAACCAAAAAAACACCTGCTTCAGGACTATGGGTTGAAAATACCTTTGAGCCATTAATTAAATACCCGCCATCGATTTTTTTAGCCGTAGTGGCCAGTTCTGTCACGGCAGATCCGGCACCAGGCTCACTCATTCCCAAACCCAAAATCTTCTTACCAGCCAGCAACTCAGGCAAGTATTTTTCTTTCTGAGCAGCGCTGCCATACTCAACAAAAGTTCGAATGGCGCCAAAATTGCCTGCTTGCACAATGTCAGCGGATTTAGGGCAGTGCAACGCAACCTCCTGTATTGCAATCACGGCATCCATTAAGGTTCCGCCCATGCCGCCATCCTTTTCAGCAAACGCAATTCCCAGAAGCCCTTGAGCGCTTAATTTTTCCGCAATAGCCCAAGGGTATTTTGGGCTATGAGCCCTCTCTAATGCACCAGGAGCCAATTCTTTAGCCGAAAATTTACTAACCGCATCAGTAAAAGCCACTTGTTCGCTTGTCAAATGAAAATCCATAACCATCCCATTTATTTCTTGAACCAATTAAAGAGAGTGAAACAACGCATCAGTATCGGCAATCACAAAGCCATGGCCACTCGCATCAGCCAATATTCGCAATTCATTATTTAGCTTTTCCTGGCCCATTTCACCGGCTATAAAAACCGGGCCTCCACGCCAACGCGGAAAGCCATAACCATTAACCAGTGCAATATCGCAATCGGTTGCTTCTGAGGTTATTTTCTCATTCACCAAATGGGCAACTTCATTAATCATGGCAAGCAGCACTCGATTGACTATTTCGTCCGAGGCAAAAGCCCCTCGAGAAATTCCACTGGCCGCGCTGGCCTCATCAATGATTTGATGAACAAAAGGATCATCAACCCCGGCTTTAGAGCCATCTGGGTATTGGTAATATCCGGCGCCAACCTTTTGGCCAAACCGGCCTAGAGAACATAATGTATCCGGAATAGTGACATAGCGATCTTGTGGATTTCTAGTGGCAGCATAACTCTTACGCATCGCCCAGGCAATATCCAATCCGGACATATCGGCCACAGCAAACGGACCCATTGTAAAACCGTATTCCTCCAAAGCATTGTCAATTTGCTTAGGATAAGCCCCCTCCTCCAGCATGAATTCACATTGACGACGGTATGCAGAATAGATGCGGTTACCAATAAATCCAAATGCGTTTGCGCTAATGACCGGAGTCTTTCCAATGCGCTTTGCAAAACTCAATGCCGTGGCAATTGCAACTGCGGATGTCGTTTTGCACCGGACAATTTCAATTAACTTCATCACCTGTGCAGGGCTAAAGAAATGCAAACCAAATACCCTTGAAGGGTTGGAGGTTTTAGCCGCAATGGCATCGATGTCCAAATAGGAGGTATTCGAAGCCAACAAGGCATCGGCACGTGCATGGGCTTCAATTTTTTTAAATACCTCATGCTTAACGTTGATGTCTTCAAAAACCGCTTCAATGATTAAATCCGCGTCTGCAATAAAAGCCCATTCTGATGATTCGGAAAAACGACTTAAAAGAATTTCTGCTTTACCCTCACTTATTTTTCCAGTGCGAATACGCGAATTGTAAAATTCTTTAACCTTCTTTACTCCATTGGCTAAAGCAACTTCGTTCTGGTCCAATAGAACAACCGCATATCCCGCACTCAAGCACGCGATGGCAATACCGGAACCCATGGTGCCGGCGCCGATTACCGCAACTTGATTTACGGGTTGCGCCTGAACAGCGTTTGCGCTTAGGGCTTTATATAGCTTCCGTTCAGAAAAAAACTGATGCCTTAATGCCTTGGCTTCAGTTGAAACCCGTAAATCTTGAAAGGTCGCGCGCTCAATCGCCAATGCCTCATCAATCGGCAGGCTAGACGAATTGCAAATCATTTCTATGGCTTTTTGAACTTGAGGGCGATTTTTTCCGGCCTTGAGGGCCTTTTGTGAGGCAAGCAAGACACCATCGGCATTTGATCTTGGCGAAGCAATTTCACGAATCCTTTGCTTGCCACCACTCATTTTTCTTGCAAAAGTAATTGCATGCCCAAGCAAATTCTCCTGAACGACTTCACTAACAATCCCCAGCCTTAATGCTTCATCGGCTCGAATGCGAGTGCCGGCACAGATCAATTCAATCGATTTTTCTATTCCAATCAATCTGGGTAATCGTTGCGTACCGCCAGCTCCAGGAATAATTCCAAGGGTTACTTCAGGCAAACCTACAACGGCTCCCTCTATGGCAATCCGAGCATCGCACCCTAACGCCAACTCAAACCCACCGCCTAATGCTGCCCCATGCAAAGCACAAACTATGGGTTTGCCACAATTTTCAATTGCGGTGATCACTGCGGGCAATTGGGGTTCAGCCAAAGGCAATGAAAATTCCTTAATGTCTGATCCGGCAATAAAAGTGTTTCCCGCCCCAATAATTACTGCCGACTTGAGTTGATCGTCACCACGAAGAATATTTATCGCATCCAACAACCCTTGCCGAACTTCGACAGAGCCTGCATTAATGGGCGGATTATCTACTGTGATAACCATCACATCCTGATCATGGTGAATTTTAATTTTATTTGCCATATAAATTGGTCCTGCAAGAGCTTGGTCCATTTGAAGTTAATTCAGAACCACAATTCCGTCAGCCGCCTTAACGCCTTTACCTTCGCCAAACACAAAAATGGGGTTGATTTCACATTCAATTAAGCGCTCGCCCAAGGCAGCTACCAAGCCTGAAAACCGCACAACCGCCTTTACCAGAGCGTCAACATCACACTTTGGCCTGCCGCGATAGCCGTCTAACAGGGGCCATATTTTTAGCTCCATTAACATTTCCAAGGCCTCTTGCGCGCTCAATGCCTTGCCCGGGGCAATCAGTCTCATATGGGTATCTTTAAAAAGCTCAGCTGTTACGCCGCCCATACCCACTAGGATTGCCGTACCCAGAGGATCGCGGTGCATACCCACCATAAATTCCATCCCCCCTAAGACCATTTCTTGCACTAAAAATTCCTCAATCGTATATCCCGACTTTGACTTTACTTCTGAAACGATTTCAGTCAATTTATGGTTTATTTCAGATATGGGTACGTTCAAGACAACGCCTCCGACCTCTGTCTTGTGCATAATTTCACTTGACACAATTTTCAATACCACTTTTTCACCGAATTCTTTAGTCAACTTCAAGTTGGGGTTTGCTGCCTTAACAACCACTTCATTCACAGCCGGAATACCAAATGCTAGAAATAGGTTTTTTGCTTGATGCTCATTCAAGCATCCATGCTGCGAGTCGATATTTAAATTTTCTGGAAGTTTTGCCAAAGCACCTTCCAAGGTTTGGATTTCTTTCAATTTGCTTACACGCAACATGCTTGATAATGCGACGCTGCAACTTTCCGGCTGAGAAAATGTTGGAACCCCCAGCTTGGTCATTAATGCACCAGCAACCGGAGAATGGGGGCTAACGTAGGCAATAACCGGTTTATCACTTGTCTGCATGCAAGCCCGAACCGCACCTGCCATCAAATCCGGCATGGACAGGCTTGAAGACCCCAAAATAAGGATCAACGCATCGTAGGTAGGGCTATCCAAGAGCGCACTAATGGCACCTCGCAAAAGGTCTGTCTGCAATCCAGCTAAAGTGACATCAATCGGATTGCGATCTAATACCGCCTGATCTCCCGGCTGTAAAGCGCGCAACCTCTTCGCCGTTCCCTCATCTGGCGCCGGTGTTTCAAATCCCCACTCCCCCAAACTGTCTGCAATTAATGTGCCAGCACCTCCGGTTGAAGTCAAAATGGCAATACGCTTCCCTTTTAAGACCCTATCGGAAGCAAGCGCTGCCGGAATGTCCAGAAAGTCCGAAAATTTATTTGCGCGAATAATACCCACTTGTTTGAATAAGGCATCGTACATTTTGTCCGACCCGGCTAAAGCACCTGTATGGGAAATAGCGGCCTGCATACCCGCCTCAGATTTCCCAACCTTATATACAACAATGGGTTTGCCAGCCACCTTGGCCCTCAACGCCGCTACGCGGAATTTCTCTGGATGACGAATGCACTCGATGTACAGAACAATCACCTTGGTACTGGGATCATCAACTAGATAATCCACAAAATCGGCCAGACCAAGATCGGCTTCATTGCTCGTTGAAACCAATTTTGATAAGCCAATGCCGCAAGCAGTGGCGCGTGACAGCAATGATCCCAAAATACCACCGCTTTGCGAAATAACGCTCACCGACCCCTTTGGAAACTCATCCATTTCAAGAGCGCTACTGGGAGACAAGGGAATATCATCGGTAATGTTGACCATGCCGATCGTATTTGGGCCCAATATCCTCATGCTTCCAGCGGCGGCGACCAGCTCCTCTTGCCTATTCATTCCTTCAGGGCCGTGCTCAGCAAATCCGCTAGTCAAAACAATGGCTGCGGGCACCCCTAAAGCAGCAAGTTCTTTTACTGCATCAAGCGCCTTGTCGGTACCCACCAAAATAATTGCCACATCTGGCACCTCTGGTAGGGAGCCAATATCGCGATAGCATTTCAAGCCAGCAATTTCTTCAACACGGGGGTTTACCGGGAAAATCTTTCCCTTGAAATGGTGTTTTAACAAATATGCAATTGGCCTACCAGCCGTTTTTTTCGGATCCGTTGAAGCTCCAATAACAGCAATACTGCGCGGCTTCATTAACCTTTGAATTGCAAGATTCATCTATCTGCCTTATTTTTTAACGGTGGCTTTTTCAAGAAAAGCCAATACGGATTCACGGTGCTCAGTGCTGGTATAGCAGATACCCTGAGCTTGACTGCCTTGCGCAAATACCTGTGCTGCGCTTGTTTCAAATGTTTGATTCAAAATGGTTTTACCCAAAGCCAATGCGGTGGCAGAACCCTTACTTAATTCTTTGGCCCAAACCTGAGCATCTGCAACCAACGATTCCGATTTAGCCAATCTATCAACGATGCCAATCTGAACCGCCTCTTCCAGATCCACTTTTCTGCCTGAAAAAATCAGTTCTTTCGCCTTAACAAGACCGACCCGTCTAGGCAAGAAGTACATTCCGCCACCATCAGGAATGATCCCCCTGTTGATGTAGGACCATGTAAAGGAGGCTCCTTCGGAAGCCATTATGAAGTCACATGCCAGAGCCGTATCGGCGCCCAATCCCGAAGCCGCTCCATTCACAGCGGCTATGGTGGGCTTGGGCATCGTATGCAATAAAGAAACCGCGTGGTGCACACGCTGTTGGCGATGCCAACCGTTATAGGCAATTTCACCGACAGGGGCTTTCATGCGCTTCTCCATGCCGGAGATATCGCCGCCTGCACAAAACCCTTTACCATTGCCAGTTAACACCAGTGCCCGAATCAATTTGTCGGCAGCCACGGTTTCAAGCGCCTCGATGAGTTCTGATCGCATATCGTCGCTCACTGCATTCCGTTTTTCTGGGCGATTCAGATATAAGGTTGCAATACCTTCTTCTACCTTCAGCTCAATTAATGTAAAACTCATGTTGATTTCCTAAACGAGATAATTAATCTTCAGTAATGTTTGCGCTTTTGATTATTGTTCGCCAACGAACTTCCTCGGCCTTCTCAAACTTCCCAAAATCTTCTGGGCTTCCTGTTTTGATAACCAGACCTTCACTCTCAACCCGACTTTTAAATACCGTCGACTGCGCACCTTTTTTTATCGCTGCATTCAATTTATTAATGACCTCTTGAGGCGTTCCAGCAGGCGCATAAACCCCATACCAACTTCCCGATGCATATTCAGGAATACCACTCTCTGAAATGGTCGGAATTTTTAGCAACAAAGGAGTAGCGGATCGAACCGGAGTAGTCACCGCAAGCGCGCGTAGCTTTCCAGCCTCTACCAGATTACCTACCGCCGATGCCGTGGCAAACATCATATCGACTTGGCCGCCCATCACATCAGTTAAGGCCGGTCCTGCTCCCTTATAAGGTACATGGACTAATTTTGCCCCTGTCATCGAGTTAAACAATTCACCCGCTAAGTGGGCGGATGTGCCGCTACCTTGAGATGCATATGACAATTTTCCAGGATTGGATTTAGCGGCGGCAAGCAACTGCTGAAATGTTTTGTAGGGGCTATCGGGTGCTACCACTAGGACATTCGGGGAAATCCCAATTAAACAAACCGGCGCGAAGTCTTTCTCTTGGTTGTATGGCAATTTTGCCTTCAGACTTGGATTGACCGCATGAGCAAAAGTGGCTACAACCAAACTGTACCCATCAGCCGGGCTTTTAGCTAAAGCATCTGTTCCAATGATGGTGCTGCCCCCTGGCTTGTTATCAACAATCACCGGTTGATGCAATTCATCAGACATAGCTTGGCCAATTGTCCTGGCGACCAAATCCGTTCCCCCGCCAGGAGAAAATGGCACGATCAACTTAATTGGATGGTCTGGATATACCGCCTGCGCTGGCACACAACACATAAATGCCAAAGCGAGCAGTAAAAAATGACGTAAGCGATAAAACGATACCAAGCCGATCTCCTACTGTGAATTTATATACCTAATGTGTAAATCATTATGAAGCAAATCCAAGTGGAATTTATGGTTTAATTCCATTAGATGGAATTAGAAAAACATACCTCCAATACGAATCGATCCCTCATTCGGGGTATCGAGATACTGCGCTGCTTTAAACCGGGCGTGGGAATGCTTGGAAATAGCGAAATAGCAGAGCGCACAGGATTGCCTCCGTCAACCATTAGCCGCTTAACGCAAACCTTGGTCATAACCGGTTTTCTGGAGCATGACCGGCAACATTCTGCTTATCGCTTAGCTCCCACGGTACTCAGCTTGGGACATGCCTTCAAAACCGGCTCCACAGAAATCAAAATTGCCGAACCATTGATGCGCAAAGCCTCTGAAAAACTCAGGTTGAATGTGGGTCTTGCGGTAGCGGATCGACTGGATATGGTTTACCTCGAATCCATTCGCTACACAAAAAATATCGCCCTTCGAACGGTAGCATCAGGCCAAAGAGTGCCAATGGAAAGAACCTCTTTAGGACGTGCTTGGATTGCCAGGCTAGAACCCAAAGCGCAGGCAATATTATTGGCAAAGCTAAAAAGGCAAGGAATAAAAAATTGGATCAAAATTGAAAAGGAAATTCACTTGGCAATTGAGTCGATTTCAAAAAATGGGTACTGTGTCGCTTCTTGGCTTCCTGAAATATCGGCTATCTCAACTTCGGTTCAACTATTAAATGGACGCCATGCTTCGCTAAACTTAAGCACACCAGCTGAAAGTCGTATGCACAATGTCCTTGAAACGTATGCTCCTGCTTTATTTGAATTAAAAGAAAAGATTGAATCAGAACTTAAAAAACAACTGCCACCTAACAAGGAATATTTTTAAATGAAATCCGTCTATATCTGTGACGCTATTCGAACCCCCATTGGTCGCTATGGCGGATCCTTATCGAGCGTTCGCGCTGATGATCTTGGTGCAATTCCGATCAAAGCGCTTATGGATCGCAATCCCAAAGTCGCATGGAATGAGGTGGACGACGTTATTTTCGGCTGTGCCAACCAAGCAGGAGAAGACAACCGCAATGTAGCTCGAATGAGCTCTTTGCTGGCTGGACTGTCGCCATCCGTTTCAGGGGCAACCATGAATCGATTGTGTGGATCTGGAATGGATGCGGTTGGAACGGCGGCCAGGGCGATTGCTTCAGGCGAATGCGAATTGATGATTGCCGGCGGCGTTGAAAGCATGAGTCGCGCGCCCTTCGTGACGCCCAAAGCGGAATCCGCATTCTCTCGAACCAATTCCGTGCAGGACACCACCATTGGCTGGCGGTTTATTAACCCGCTAATGAAACACGCCTATGGCGTGGACTCAATGCCAGAGACAGCGGAAAACGTTGCCGACGATTTCAAAATTAATCGTGCCGATCAAGATCAAATGGCTTTGAGAAGCCAAAACAAAGCCGCTGTTGCACAAGCTAGTGGACGGCTATCCAAGGAGATTATCCCTGTTCTGATTCCCCAGAAAAAAGGTGATCCATTGGTAATCAGCCAAGACGAACACCCACGCCCCACCACAATTGAGGCGCTTAGCAAGCTCAAACCCATTGTTCGCCCTGGTGGTACGGTTACAGCTGGAAATGCTTCAGGCGTTAACGATGGGGCGTGCGCATTACTTCTGGGTAGCGAAGAAGCCATCAAAAAACATGGGCTTAAACCCAGGGCAAAGATTATCGGTATGGCAACCGCTGGTGTACCTCCCCGCATTATGGGAATTGGTCCTGCCCCAGCTTCCAAAAAATTGCTTAAACGTCTAGGACTCTCAATTGACCAAATGGACGTTATTGAATTGAATGAGGCATTTGCAGCCCAAGGTTTGGCAACACTTCGTGAACTGGGTGTTGCCGATGATGATGTGCGCGTGAACCCCAATGGTGGTGCTATTGCACTAGGGCACCCGTTAGGTATGAGTGGCGCCCGTTTAATTACTACTGCCTTAGTCGAGCTGGAAGAAAAACAAAAACGCTATGCCTTGTGTACCATGTGCATTGGGGTTGGTCAAGGCATTGCCATGGTGATTGAGCGGGTTTGATTTTGCTAATAAGGTGAAGATTAACGAGCTACCATTCTTCATGAAATCGATTAATCCCATATATTCATTAGGTTAATGTATCCGCAACTTATAGCACCATACCGCTTTCACTTAAACGATTAGGGCATTCATGTCTACCAATCTGATTTATCCTCGACTCTATGCAAATGAAAGCGGCGGCTCGCAATTTGATTTAGTGACCATCCCTACGGTTCTTCAAAATTTTGCACCGCCTGCCTTGCCGTTTGGCGTCTCGCCGTTAACCGCTGCAACACAATGTGGTTTTCTGCATTTGCCGGCTGGCTGGATTGGGGAAATGCACCCATCACCGATACGGATGTGGATATTTGTACTTCAAGGCGAGATGCATTTTGAATCGAGTGATGGTAATAGCCACAGGATCTCGCCTGGAAGCGCAGTACTTCTTGAGGACACTGTAGGTCTAGGCCATTTCAGCAAAGTCCTTGGCGACAACCACGCAATCCTTGCGGTTGTAAGATTGCCTGAAGACAGCTGAACGCCCTCAGTCAAAGGCAATTCAGACGCAATTACCCAACGACTAGCAACTGCCAAAAAATCAACAAACCACTTTGGATTGAGAATTACCCCTTAAAAAATGCGTTTTGCTATCGGCGATTCAAGAAGCTTGAACCAAAACAGACTTACAAAGCGGTTCATTAAGATTGAGCTAATCTTTTGGTGTTTATTGCCTTAGATTGATATTGAGTTGTCGTGTCAATTGTTGATATTGAATTAAATTATCCTCAAAGGTCTTATTGATTTCTTTGGAATTCGCATTCCACACCCTATAGTTCAGGGCGGATATTTTTTGTTGCACTTCAGTACCTTGTACCGCCGATATCACCGCCTTACGCAATTTTTCCTCAACAGATGAAGCAGTGTTCTTATTTATATAGAATGCCGCCCCAGTAACCGGCCCGGCAATTCCTGACTTGCTCCCAATAAACTCATCTATAGTTGGAATTTCAGGATGGACTGGATCCCTCTTAGGCGCCGCTATTGCTAAAAATTTAATGCGCCCCGCTTCTTTTAAGGCTGTGCCACTAGCAATAGTCCCAAAACTAAATGCCAGCTGCTGATTGCTAACATCAACGTACCATTGAGTGAAATCTTTGTATGCCGCATGGTCAGCCTGAATCTTAAAATACCTCACAAACTGCTCACCATATAAATGCGAAGAGCTTCCTATGGCCCAAGAGCCGTATAGCGGATGCTCTTTCATCGCTTGCTGTAAGTCATGAATGTTGTTAATCGATGGCGCGGCAATTAGCACCAGATCAGTAAGAAATCCTGGGGCTAACAACTTGAGCTCCTTTATCAACTCTGAATTACCATAGATCATTGGCATGGTTGGCACCACATCTAAAGTGGTAAACAAAATCGCATGGCCATCTGCTGCCACCTTATTGAATGAGGCCAATGCTACAGCGCCGTTACCACCTGGTCGATTTTCTAAAACAACAGGGCTTGAGGTTTGTTTGGATAGCGAATCTATTACCTGGCGTACGAAAGCATCAGGACCAGACCCAACCGGATAGGAGGAATAAACCACAATCGGCCTATCCGCTGCCAAGGCAATTGCAGTCACTGAAAACAATAGCGCTGCTAAAACATTTTTCATTGCCAAATTATAGATTGCATAGTCGGGCTAAATTCATTAGCGGCATTTTGGCGCAATGGGGCACTCCAAGTAACTAAAGAAACCATGAAGTCCCATCGAGGATTATTGGCTTGCTGTAATGCGTTGAGAAAAATAGCGTACTTTGAAAATATAACCCTTATTTCTTTAGGATATTTTCAGAAGTAGTATTTATTTATTCAAACCCATAGGGCAGTAAATACAATATAAAATTTACGACGCTTAATTGCTTATAAAGCGGTACTTGGTTCCCCATAAGCCCAAGACCATTTGAGGATAATTGGTTTCCCCAAGGCTACCGTTATAGCGCGCTAGTCCACGGCCGATATTATCCTTTTCAATATCCAAATAATGCCGCAGGATGATGCACCCATATCGTAAATTTGTTCGAATATCAAATAGAGAATCCTTTGGGCTCCCAATTAAATTTTTCCAAAATGGCATTACTTGCATTAGCCCGGAGGCACCTACCGGGGATAAGGCAAAGCGGTTAAAACCACTTTCAACCTCGATCAGCGCTAAAACTAAATCGGGATTTAAGTTGGAACGAGTGGCTTCATAGTGAATCATCCGTAATAAATTACTACGTACCTTCTCATCTGGGACTTTATTTTTTAAGCGCAATGATTGAAATAAAATCCAATTCACAGCATGCGAAGAGGTGCTGAAGGAGCTAATAATATTAGAGCTCTCATCTAAAGTCCTACGCAGTTCCTGCTGGTTTGAGAATGAGATCTCTTGATACTGCAGCGTCTTTCCTTCAGCCAATGAAATGATGAATAAGGAAAAAATAATCGCAGTAACCAAATGCAAAGCACCCACGACGCTTAAAATTGAAAAACGCGGAAAAGCAGTTGGAAAAAATTGTCCCAAAATGTGTCCCATTAAGTATCAACCCGCCACAATTTGACCCATCTTAAAGATCGGCAAATACATCGCCACCAATATGAATCCGATTACGCCACCCAAAAAACAGATCATCATGGGCTCCATGAGTTGCGAGAGTGTTTCTACGGAAGTATCAAATTCCTCCTCATAGTAGCCACTAATTGTCTCAAGCATCTCACTCATATTTCCAGTTTCTTCGCCGACCGAAACCAATTGCGAAAAGGCGGTTGGAATAATTTTAATTTCTGCCAACAAACTGGATAACGGAAGTCCTGAAAAAACCCCTCTTTTGGCAATCAATATGGAATCGCGAATCACTTCATTCTTGGTTGAATTGGCGGTGATGTCCAACGCCTCAATTACCGGAACACCTGCGCTTGTGAGGTTGCCGTAGACCATCGCAATCTGAGCCAGATTGGAATTGAGTACCAATTGACCAATTAGCGGCATCTTCAAAATTAGAGCATGCCATTTCCTTCGCAATTCAATATTGCGCTTTAGGGAAGCGCGAAATGCAAGTACTCCAGAAACCACAACAACCAGCAACAATCCACCGCCCAATGGATCACGAAGAAAGTTGCTGATGCCCACAATAAAAAGGGTGGGACCGGGCAATTGCGAACCCATGCTGCCGAACATTTGGGCAAAAACCGGCACCACAAATATCATCATGATTGCCAAAACGATTGTCGCCACGACCAACAAAATGATTGGGTACATCATGGCCGATTGAATGCTTTTTCGAATTTTGATAGTTTTTCGGATGCTTATTACTAGCTTATCTAAAAACGTATCCAATTTTCCGCTGGCCTCACCTGCCCGAACCATATTGATGTAAATTGAATCAAATACATTTGGGTGTTTTGCAAATGACTGCGACAAACTTGAACCGGCCTCAACATCCCCATAAATCCCCGATATCGTTGCCTTTAGATATGGGTCGTCAACCTGATCGCGTACCATTTTTAGTGAGGGCAAAATCGCCAGTCCTGAACGCAGCATGGTTGCCATTTTTTTTGTTGCAATCAATATCTTGACTAGCTTTACCTTTTTTGGAATCTGAAGGCGAAATGACTTGGCTTTTGTAGTTTTCTCCAGTTCCTCCTCTTCATTGGCTTTTTTACTCAGCATGGTGATGATGACACCATCTTCTTTTAGCTTATACAAAGCCTCATCACGGGTCAACGCCCTCATGGTCCCGGTAACATATTGGGAATTTTTAATACCCTTCCAATCGAAATTTGGCATAGATGCGAAGAGGATTAATTAAAAATCAAATTGCGTTGATATTCATCGATAGTCAGAACGCCGTCCAGAACCATTTTCTGCCCGATGTCCTGCATGGTTCTAAACCCGTCGCCAAGAGCAATCTCGTTTAAAGTGGTTGCAGGAAGATTCTCGATGATCGCAGCGCGCAATTTCTCACTTATTTTTAACGCCTCATAAATACTTTGACGACCTTTATAACCAGTATGGTTGCAGTCAACGCAACCTGCACCGACATACAGTTTAGCCGTCTTAGCGTCTTCGGACTTAAATCCTAGATCCGTTAACAGCGCCACATGATCACCCTCATGGGGTTGCTTGCATTTTGGGCATATCTTGCGCGCCAATCGTTGCGCGATGACCAGTGTTAAAGCTCATTTGCATGCAAATGCAAATCCGACAACTTGTATTTTGAAACGTAATCTAGGGCCTTTTCAATAATCCCCATAACCATCCTCGCTTAATCGTCTGGTGCCAAGCAGCACGCAAACATACAAACCCTTTTAAACACTTTTTGCTTTACCCAGGCAACATCCAAACCCAGATTAACTTTTCACCGTGAAAAATCAGCATTCCCACTCCAGCAAGCAATAAAAATGGTCCAAACGGCAACATTTTTTGCAATGCTATTTTTTCGCCACGAATCAGCATCGACAAGCCCGTGGTCACCAAAGCCAAAATGCTTGCCAATCCGAGTATGGGAACAATGGATACGGCTCCCAACCACGCTCCCAATGCCGCCAATAATTTGAAATCTCCGCCACCAAAACCATTTTTTTTTCGAATCAAGCAAAAAAGTGCATTAATGCTGAAAGGCAACAAATACCCAAAAACGGCTCCGATTACCGCCTCCTTGGCGCCGTTTGGCAGAACCTCCAATGCACTGCCGACCAAACCCAGCCACAGCAATAAAAGGGTTAACCCATCCGGCAATAGATAGGTTTCTAGATCGATAAAAAATAAACTGATCGCCAACGAAAAAAATGCGCAGTAAAAAACTCCGGTCCAAGTCAGCCCATATACCCAAATTGCGGTAGAAAATGCAATCGCGGTTGCAACTTCCACCAACATATAGCGAGCGGTAATCGCT